>DATKWR010000704.1:0-4801 GCA_035529475.1 Sedimentisphaerales bacterium
TTCGATGGCAATCAAATCTGCTTCCAGTTCGTCCGGTGTCAGCCGCAACCGCCAGGCTGCCTCGTGGACGGGTGGTAGTTGGCCGTCGCCGCCACCTGTACGGGCCAACAGGAAGATTTCGATGGTGCGCCGCCAGAGGCTATCGGGGAGGGTGCCCATGCGGAAGTCGTCCAGTATGTCAATCCAGAGCTTCATCCAGTGGTACGATTGCGCCATCTATTCCTCCAGACGTGACAAAGCCCGACGCATTGGGAATGTCGCTGATGAGGCAAACAGACCCGCGCCGGGCTTGTGTCCAGTATGGAGTTGTGGCAACATTCTCAGGGTCATGTTTGCCTCATCCCTGCCATTATGGATCATAACGCCAGAATTGTCAAATTGGGGATGCCGTCGATTCGCCATCACTCCCCCTCGCTGATAGTCTGGTGCCCGCTCTCGATGCGCCCGTACTGGTCGCCGGTGGGCCGTTGCTCGGTCGTGGCGAGATGGTGGACGGCCATCGTGATGACCTCTCGAACCGTGCCGTACTCCTCGCGCAGTTCGTCAATCTGGCGGCGGGTGTAGGGACTGATGGAGATACGGATTTGCGTCAGGCGGTGGTTGGTCATGGTGTCTCCTATAGATGTTGCTACTTTGTGCCCGTTAGGCGAATCATACTCATCGGGTATGGCGCAACCTGGGAGTGCTCGTAGCTGCCATCAATAGGGAATTCTATCAGCAGCTCACCATCAGACAGAACCTCTGCAACTCTACCAAGGTTGTTCGGCCCAGGATCGTTACCAAATCTCACCATGATTGCCCTCAACTGTGCAAGCCCAGGGTCTAGAACTTCTACGGCATCTCCAACACTTACAGTGCGCTTACTCATTCTTGTCTCCCTCCTTTACCGGCCCCGCCGACACGCAACCACCGTCGCGCTTGACGCGCTTGGCCGGATAGCCGTACTTGGCCAGGAACGCGGCCCTGGCGTCGGCGTCGGATGTCATCGGCCCGTACCCCTGCCACAGCCCACGGTCAACGGGCGGCGGGTCGGTGGGCCAGGGCGGTCGGTGTTCGGTCATGTGGCGTCTTCCCCGGTGGCTTTGTGTCGCTTCGGACAATCATGGCGCTCATGAAATCCGAGCAGGAATCTGGCATATTCAGCAGGCGACATTGTATATTCCCTGTCCCCATTCATCGTCAATGGAGCTACGCGGAATTGAACTATATCGCCCTGTGATATTGCATAGAAACAACGATAGGCTGGCCTGGTTGCCAGGTCCGCCAGATTCGCGGTGACCTTGGCGCACTTATGACCTTGCCCGACATCCTGGGCTAATTCTATGAGTGCCAATGGCTCAGAGCACCAACGGCAGTATTCTACGTCATCAATGTCTATCATGCCCAGCTTCCACGCATCGAAATCTGACAAGAACCGCCTGGTGCTCTTCCAGCGATGCCA
The DNA here is from genome assembly GCA_035529475.1 of Sedimentisphaerales bacterium. Taxonomy (GTDB): domain Bacteria; phylum Planctomycetota; class Phycisphaerae; order Sedimentisphaerales; family Anaerobacaceae. The sequence goes on from DATKWR010000704.1 coordinate 1,442, forward strand.
GTTTGAATAGGTTAGGTCTCGCGTTCCATACTGCTCCTTGTCGCTCATGTCACTTCCCAGATTATGATCTCGCGAGAAATGACCAGCACTTCACGATTCCCCTTGGCCCATTCGACCATCTGCGCTGTGCATTGCTGCGATTCATACGGTGCGCTGATTCGTCTAACATAGCACATCGGTGCGTCCCGCAGCCCATCAATCAAATCCATTACGTGGTCAACTACTTGTCGCCCAGGCGCCTTCCATTGTGTTGGCTGGATGATGAGTGCAATCTTTGCACCCGAGTGCATTTTACCAGCGCACTCACGAATGAATCCGCAAAGCACCTGGTAGAATCTTTCGAGGTCCATGTTGGCCAGATCCTCGTTGTCTGCGCTATATCGGCCCTCCGCCTGCTTCCAGTATGGCGGGTCAAGATACATCAGCGCCACATCACCCCATCGTTTGTGGAGTGGTGGTGAACCACCGAGGATGTCCCATTCCCGAATGTCTCTCCGCTCTACAATCGGCAAGCGGTCACTGGCCCAGTAGCGGCGCAGCCGTCGCTTGCATACATCAATGGTAGAACCGCCGCCAGCAAACGGATCAACTACGATGCCAAATGGATCGGTGTATAGATAGATCAGGTTGTCAATCCACTGCGCTTCCGTGTTTCCGAAGTGGCTGGTCGCGTTGCTTTTGTCCTGCACCTTCCAGACGTCATAGATTGGCGGCTTCCATTCTGGTTCCTGGTAGTCGGAAAAAATCCGCAACTTCTGCCAGGTGTCCTGTTTTGCGGATTCTATCGCGTTCGGAACAGTGCGTTCACTAATCCCCGCTGCCGCCGCGATCTCTTCCTCGGTGTAGCAGGCCAGCCACATATCGGCAATCCGCCGGTCACGCTCAGCCTTCATATCTTTGATGCGCCGAGACACCCACCGCCTCACCGTCCTCTCACTGACGCTCAGGTCGGTGGCGATCTGTTCCACATCGTCGGTCAGTGCCTGGAACCATTGCCGCGCCTTTCGCTGCTTTTCGTCTTGGCTGAGCTGGATGCCAAAATCGGCATTTCGTCGCACCATTAGTCTGTCTAATTCTGCATCACTGGCCGTTGGTGTGACGATGACTGTGATTGTACTCCTATCTTCCTTTTTGTGTGCTGTCCAGCGGTGATACCCGTCAATCAATTCGTTGCGTTGATTGATTTCGATTGGAGGTAGCAGATCGATGCACTCAGCATATTGCTGGATGCGCTCTGGCACTGGCTCAAATCTGGGGTATAGGTCTTCTCGCCAGATTATATCCGTGAGCTTGCGTTCCTGATTCAATGTAATCTCCTTTCATTGTACACCGGCCCGGCGGGTGTGGGTAGTGGTGCCATCCCAGGAACCTCCCCCTTGTTAGATTCCCGCCGGGCCGGGTGGTGCCTAGTAGGGCAACTCCATCTCTTGCTGCGCGTCCTTGTGCCATTCCAGCGCGGCCTGGGCGCAGAGCCGGATGTCCTCGTTCTGGGCGCTCGTGGCGACCCACTGGACGTAGTTGGGGTCTTCCGTGAGCAGTTCGCCCAACGTCTTGCCCCTGTGCTTGCCCTTCGGGATCTCCACCAGCAGGAAGTCGGGCGGCGGATCGGGTTCGTCAAATACCTCGTCGAGCGTCGGCTCCTCATCCTGGTCCGGTACATCGTCCCAGTCGGGGCCGTTGCCGATGACCTCGCCTGTCTTGCCGTTGACGGTGGCGGAGCCTTCCAGGTCGAACCCGCACGCGCTACAGACCTCCTTGTCGTAGAAGATGTCTGGTGAATCCTCGCTGCCACATTTCGGGCAGGGCGGATAGGTGCGCTTGGCGGGAGCCGTCAGTTGCGGGATCGCAGCGGCTTCCTGGGCGGCCAATTGCAGCTCCACCCATGACGGCGCAGCCTCGATGGACAGGAGCCAGGAGTCACGGCGGCCGCGTTTGCCGTTCGGCATGGGGGTGCTGATGCTTTTCTTGCCCCGGCGGAGTTGGAGCGGGATGCCTTGCAGGTTGCCCCGCAGCCCCTCCAGCGCACGAAGTTGGCTGTCCAGGTTGGCGATGTCGTTCTTGGAACCCGTCAGAACGGTGACGTAGGCCAGCCGCTTCAGCTCGGGCACGATCACCTTCAGCCGGCCAACGGGATCGCAATTGCCAGGACAGGGCACGGTGCCAGGTTCGGGGTCGGTGTACGTGCCGTCGTCCTTCTGCATCCTGACAACGTACTCGCCGTCGCATCTGTGCTTCAGGCCACCGGCCACCCAGTGCTCTTGCCAGGCTTCCCAGTTCTCATCGACATACTGGAACGGCAGGAACACATTGACGAGGCGGGGGTCGCCATTGTAGGCAGCCGCGAATTTCGCAGCCACCTCGGGGATGTCGGACGTGAACCGGAAGTGATCCAGGTCGCGGCCGATGCCCTTCTGGGGCTTCTCGGCTCCCTTGCGGAGCTGTCCGATCTCTGGAAACGATGGGGCGCGGTTGGTCAACGATTTGATGGGCATGTCCTTCTCCTTTCACTCTGCGGCAAGAATCACCGCTTGCAGCTCGGCGGGCAGGTGCTCCAACACCTCGCGGGCCTCGGCTGCGTCGAAATGGTCACGGTGTTGCAGGTATTCGTAGGTCGATTGGTGGATGAACTGTTGATCGTCGTGGTAGGAATGGGCCGCGCATTCGGTGCGCCACCAGAGTCGGTCGGCGTAGTAGCGCGTTACCAACTTGCCCCCACACGTCCCGCATACCCAGTCACGGGCGGCGGTCGTGTGCCGGACGCGGATCGTGCCGATGGTGAGGTAGTCGTGGGATTGGGTCATGCTAGCACCGGCCCCAAATCGCGCACCATTTGCTGATAGTCCAGGTAGTCAGCCAGCCAGGAGGTGTCTAGGGCATCGTCGCGGTAGATCAGCGTCTCTACCCAGATGCGCTTCCCGCACCTGGGGCATTCGCGGACGGCCTCACCGTCTACGAGGGTCAGATACCAGGACAGGTACCCGTTGTGGTGTTCCTGGAGGGTCACGGGTTGGCCGCAAGCGTGGTGGTACATTAGAACTCCTCCTCGTAGCCGCAGTCCAGGCACACGCTGAATGCCCGGTAGCTGCCCGGCCTGCTCCACGGCTGATAGTAGCACGCACCGCCGCACTTCCGGCAGCGCATCCGCTCGACGCATTGGGTGTCAATGTCGGCGGCTACGGTGTCCGGTGCGACGGGCCGATACCCGTCGCTGGTCAGGTCAAGGTGGGCGTGGGTCATGGCCGCTATGCCTCCTCGATGTAGATTTCTGTCACGTCGCCGAATGAGCCGGCAGGATAGGCTACGCCCGTATGTACAAACCGGGGTCGCTTGCTATTGGCCTGCACGTGGTATCGCGTAGCG
>DATKWR010000705.1:0-3607 GCA_035529475.1 Sedimentisphaerales bacterium
TTCCCGCTTCTGGGCGCCCAGGAACTTCCCGGTCTGCTCGTCGCTGGCGAAGATGCTCGTCGTCACGCCCAGCTCGGCCCCCATATTCGTGATGGTCGCCCGCTGCGGGACGGACAATGTCGCCGCGCCGGGGCCAAAGTACTCGACCACCCAGCCGACGTTTCCTTTCGTCGTCAGGATGCCTAAGAGCTTGAGAATCACGTCTTTGGCGGCCACCCAATCGTTCAATTCACCGGTCAGCTTGACTCCCAGGACCTTCGGGCATTTCAGATAGAACAGCCCGCCGGCCATGGCGACGGCGACGTCCAGCCCGCCCGCCCCGATGGCCAACATGCCGATTCCGCCGCCGGTGGGCGTATGGGAATCACTGCCCAGCAAAGTTGCGCCGGGCTTGCCGAACCGCTCCAAGTGGACCTGATGGCATATCCCGTTGCCGGCGCGCGAGTGATAAACACCCGACTTGGCGGCGACGGTTTGCAGGTACAAATGGTCGTTGTGGTTTTCGGGGCCAAAGCCGGCCATGTTGTGGTCCACATAGCTGACCGACAAATCGGTTTTGACCCGCCCCAGACCGATGGATTCGTACAGCAGAAAGGCCGTCGTTCCGGTGGCGTCCTGCGTCAGCGTCTGGTCAATCCGAATTCCAATCTCCTGGCCTGCCGCGAGCCTGCCCTCGACCAAATGCTCCCCAAGTATTCTATGTACAAGTGTTTGTCCCAATTTTGCACTCCTGAAAATCAAAGCAGGTAGTCTAACACAAAACCTGGGCAAAAACAAACCCGGACGAATGGTATTTTGCCTGGGCGTTTAATGAAGAATGGGCCTGGCCCCGCGGGGCGCCAGGCCCATCTGCTATCGCAGCAGGGATTATCTCGGCGCGATCCGGTCACCGAGCGATGGGGTCCCGTTGTTCGCAGTGACGCCGTAAGGCGTTACCTTCAAATGCCCTTACGGGCACACTACAAACTGTCACCAATCGCGCACGACGACCCCATCTTCCCCAACCAAGTATTGCTCTGCACCTTTGACCTTCAGATTATAGACTTTGCCGACAAAAGGCACGGCTCTCTTGACGACGCTCTCGATGCGAACCGAGCCGTTCAGCGTTCTAAGCGCAAGCCCCTTTTTGAGATTCGGGGCTGCGATCCATCGTCCCGACTCGAGCATGAAGTAATGCGAGCCTACAACGCTGATGCAATGCCCCGTTTCCAGCACGATGTCACGGCATTCGAACGCCCCGTTATGCTCCTGGAGCCTCTCCAACGAAGACGTCGCCGAAAGTTGTCTGCCGACGAAACGACCCGCCAAGGAGATCGGGACAAGCCTGCCATCGACCCATACAGGCGTCTCCGGGGTGAAGCACGCCCTGCCCTTGACCTCCCCACCGCCTTGGGCGTCATTTACCACCAATGAATCCGTTCTTCCCTTGGGTTCGCTTGTCAGTGTCGGCGGCGCGCCGATTCGCACGTCTGTGCCATTCCAGAAGGTGTAAATGTTGTCGTCGTTGACGCCGCAGAAAGACTGCTTTTCAAAGCTCACGTGGTTGTCGAGAAACAGCACGTTTTGGCCGTCTTCCTGGTGGGAAATGGAATTGCCGGCTCTTATGGCGTCTCTTCCGCCGGTCGGTGAATAGAGGCCCGGAAATTGTCTGGCCTCCCCGGCAGGCGAGGCGAGCCACGGATTCCTGTCGGCCGCGACCGCCAGGCCCGGCTCGCTGGCCGTAGTCAGAGCGTACAGGCCGAAAGGCATGTGATAGGCGTAGCTGCAATGCTTTTTCGGCTCCGGCCCGAAATCCCACAGATCGATAAGGTCCCGGTTGCCTGCGTTGTACTCATTGGGTTTGAACTCCGTCGTGCCGGAATCGCTCTTGCAAACGAAGGACTTGGGCGTCACCTCGGCATATTTCACCAGCAGGTAGAAACAGGACGAGATACTGCCCGTGCCGGCGCTGCCATCGTTTGCCAGACCGTAGGCGCCAATCCGATTGACGGCCTGCCAGTTGGGTATTTTCGCGGCCCACTTGCTGTTTCGACCGCCCGAGCGCGGCAGCTCGTCGTCGTAATCGTTGCTGTAGATAAGCATGGCTTTGCCGAGGCCGGACAGGTTCGTCCCGCAGACCATCCGAAAGGCGATCTGCCTGACCCTGGACAGGGCGGGCATCAAAATGCCCATCAAGAGAGCGATGATCGCAATCACGACCAGCAGCTCCACTAATGTAAAACCTTTGCGTTTCATTTTCTTTCTCCTTTACTTTGTCGGAGATTCGCACGCCCGGCCGTTTCTGAGCACGTTTTGACAGTCAGTTTCGTACAAATAAGTCCAACGCGCCATCCGGATCGCATTATGACACGTACCGCTAAACGCCATTTCTTCGCGAATCTCCACGTTTGTGTTCTTTCGCTCAAAAACGGTCGGCCAATAGCAACTTCACAGAGCAGACTTCGCAGACAAACCCCGCGCCATCGCGTCTGGCCCCAAGAGAGCCGAGCTTTTGGAAGGCAGGTCTAAAGTATGAAACGACGAGTGAGTATGATGACAACCTGGATTATGATGAAGTTTTCAAACCTGCCTTGTTGTTTTCCATAAAGGCGCAAACCCTATGCGCGAGACTGCCCTCAACACAAAATCCAAGGCCTAACTGAAAAAGAACCACATGTCGGCAGGCGAGTTTAAGATATGATCAACAGGCAAAATATGATGACGACTCAAATTATGAAGGTAATCACGTCTGCCTACTTCCACATACGATGTCGGCAAAAGTTGGTTCGTTTATTTAGAGAATCTTGTCAAGTTTTATCGCTTTGCCTGAGAAAAATCAGGTCTTTTTTCTTTTGTTCTGGGCCGGCTTATTGACGGGCCAGGGTTGTACGCCGCACCGAGCCGCCCAGGACTCATACATTGTCTTTAACTGTTCAACTTTTTCCGGATGTTCTTCCGCCAGGTTGGCCAACTCCGTGCGGTCCGCTTCGAGGTCGTACAATTCCCATCCGCCCGGATGTCGGGAAACCAGTTTCCATTTGCCCTGGCGGACGGCGCGGTTGCCCTCGTGCTCCCAGTAAATCGCTTCACGCTCGACGGGTTTGTTATCGAAGGCCGGCAGCAAGCTTTTACCTTCCATCGGTTTTATTGCGCTGCCCTTGCACTCGGTGGGGTACTTCGCCTGGGCGGCATCGACACACGTTGCCATAATGTCAATCAGATGCCCCGGCTGGTGGCGAAGCTTGCCATGTGCTTTGATTTGCGCCGGCCAGTGGGCAATCAGGGGCGTGGAAATTCCACCCTCATGGACCCAGTGCTTGTAAAGGCGGAACGGCGTATTGCTGGAATTGGCCCAGGGCTTGCCGTAGGCGATGTAGGTATCCGCCGGGCCGGGCATCACGCCGTGCCCCGTGCGGACCGGACGGCCGTCGCGCGTGACGGTCGGCTGCATCCTGGTTTGCAGCTCGTCCTTGCCCATGGGTTGGAGAACCACCGGCTCCGACGGGTCGGGCTTTATCGGGCCGTTGCTGCCGTATTCCTCGGCGCAGCCGCCGTTATCGGCCAGGAAGAAAACCAATGTATTCTCGAAACGGCCGGTCTTCTTCAGCTCCGAGACAATTCGTCCGAC
>DATKWR010000706.1:0-4265 GCA_035529475.1 Sedimentisphaerales bacterium
ACTTCACGGATGCTATGTTGAGCAGAGTGAAGCGCAGGCGAAGTTGGTGGAGCCTTTTCTGTTTCCAGCCTCTTGTTTCAGAAAACTTCCCTACTCGGGAGACTCCATGCTCTCATCGCGTTTAGGATCATCCGAACTTCCCCACCATTGGTACCAACTTTCTTTGCCGCTTTCGTAAAGCTCGCGCCCTTTGGACTGGGCGTCGTCGAAAAGCTTCTTACTCTTCGCCATTGCTGTGTCGAAACTTTGTAAGCGGCGTCCTCAGGCCACGGCCTTGAGCTCGGGCGCGGTGATGTACCCCAAGGCAGGAGATCGTCGATCCGGCTGTCAACGGCGGAGCAAAACCCGGCCACGTGGCGGCGGCCTCCGGCGACCGATACGCCGCCGAGTTCTTCGAAGCGTTCGCCGACGTTATCGATAGGAAGAAGCGATGAGCGTTGAACTCGCAGAAGCGATCGCGAAGGTCACGCTCGAAGACGCTTGCTCACATCATCGACCGTTGAGCGCATATCCCTGGTGCGGAATTGCAACACTCTGATTTCAAAAACATTAACAGCCTAATTTAATTAACTTTTTGTTAGGCATTTCTCTTCGCGCAGAGGTGGTGACCCATGCGACGATTAACTTGCGGGTGTCATGCTTTGCATGCCGCAGCGGGGGTGGATTGTGTGTCGAGTATCTGCATTATTGCGTCACCGGCGATCATTAGGCGTCGTTGAAGAAAGCCGCTCGGCGGCGGACGCGGACAGAGGGCGTGGTCCTAGCTCGCACAAATTCGTGCCGGCCGCGAGGCGCCGTCTATTGTGGCCTATTTATTCCCTCGTCATTGCCGCACTCTTGAGTTTCGGTGGGTCGCTCGCATGGACATCGACCGCAGAAGCAGCGTGCAGGCCGACGACCGGCGGTAATGTCGATTGCGACACATGCGCCGACATGGGGCCGAACGGCCTGTCTCCTGATAATGACCTTGGGGGGCCCGGTGGTGGCTCAGCTGTTAGTAACAACATTAGTTGCCGCGTAAGGCAGCTGCAACCAGGTCAGACAATAACAGTCGATGTCAGAAATGGGTCTAAATTTAGCAGTCAAACTGTAACGCTAAACTTTGCTGAGCAACCAGCTCTAGTCCCTCTGACACCGACGTCTTACACCCCCGTCGTGTTTCCAGCCGGGACGCTGGTATGGTCTGCGACTAGAAGCTTCACAAATAATACAGCTGGTCAGGGCGATGCGACGGCTCAAGTGTCTTTTTCTGTCACCCCGCCACCCGGGCCATCACCCGGAACGGCACGCGCCGAAACCTTCTGTCAGTGTACCGGAGATGCACAAACAGCAACAATCACGGTCCGGAAGGAGACCGTTGACTCCAACAACAATCCTCTGGACACGTCAGACAATTTCGGTTTCGAGATTACTCCTCTCAATCCGAACATTACATTCGATCTAAATACGCAAACCAACAACCCTCAAACGTCGCAGGCATTTATTGTGGCGACAGGGCAGAGCTACACGATTGCCGAAACGCCGACCAATCCTTGGGCGCTGCAAAGCGTTAGTTGCCAGATCAACAACGGTACTCCTTTTTCTCCGACCATAACGAACAACGCCATCACTCTCGATCCACTTGGATCGACCGATGAGGCCGTATGTACCTTCACGAACCAGCTCGCGGAAGGTCCCCAAGCACGTCTCAGGCTCGTTAAACGCCTCGATCCGGACAGCGACGACGGCCGCAATGACCCGGAGTTCAACTTCGAAATCGACGGGAGCTCTGGTCCTTCTTTGAGGGTCGGGGAGGAAACTACGTTCATCGTAGAACCCGCCACCGACATTACCGTGGAGGAGCTGGCGCCGCCCGCCAATTGGACGCTGACCGATGTCGACTGCGGAAACGATGAAAATCCTGCGACGGTTCAAGTGCCCGAAGGGGAGACCGTTACGTGTACGTTCACCAACAGATTCGACCGGGACGTGCCTCCGCCCACGCCCACAGGCAGCATTGAGGTCAAAAAAGTTACGATCGGCGGCGATGGTTTGTTCAAGTTCACCGTGACGGGCCAAGCATCATTCAGCCTCAAGAACGGCCAGGACAAACGCTTCAACAACCTTCCAGTCGGCGCGTACACGATCCGCGAAGCCAATCTCCCCAAGGGCTGGGAGCTGCAGAATGTAAGCTGCAACAAGGGCGGCAAAAGAACCAAAAACGGCATCAATGTTTCGCTTGGCGACGGTGACGTTATTTCCTGCACCTTCACGAACTTCAAGAAAGAAGACGAGCAGATGGAGGACCTGACGAAGTTGTTCGTCCATCGCCGCGTCGACAATCTCCTGACCTATGGTCCAGGCAGAGGCCGCATTTTGAGGCGTCTGCAGGAACAGCCCATCATTCCCCTTAAGGGCGGCGGGCCTCTGAAATACTCTGACGAGGCGGAGACCGCTGCTTCAGAGCAATCTCAGACCCCGGCACCTTACGCCTTGGGCTATGGCGCAGTTCAGGCGCCGCAGAGGCTGGGACAGAGTGCAACTCAAACGCCACCAGCCCTGGGGCATAGCCCACTTCAGATGCCGCAGGTCCAAGGCGGCGGGCTCTACAACAACGGTGGCTACGGGCAAGCGAGTTCTCTCATGCCCGGCAGCGGACTGGACTCTCGGAGTGATGCGCTTGGGCTCTCCAGTCAACCGCAGCAGTCCACAGGCATTCTCCCCTCGTTGGCGGCTCAATTCGTGCCGCTTTCGCAGGGAGGACAAAACTTCAAATTCAGCACGAGTCTCAGCGAGATGAGATCGGCAGCTACGCAAGCGGAAGCTCAGTCGCAGAAACAGAAACTCAATGAAGCTGGAATGGACTTCACGAGCTATCCATATCTCAACCCCTACCAAGAGATCCGGCCTGGCTTCGACATTTGGGTCGAGGGTCAGTTCATCCACTATGACGATGACACGGGCGGCATCGATCGAGACGGTGACTTCAGCGTCCTTTACTTCGGTGCAGACTATTTGCTCGCCCCCGGTGTTCTGGTCGGAGCGATATTCCAACTGGATTGGACAGACGAGGACATCAATGATCCGTCTGTGAGGGGCGAGATTGATGGAACCGGCTGGATGGCAGGACCATATATTGGTCTGCAGCTCACCGATTTTCTGTTCTTCGATGCGCGCGCTGCTTGGGGTACGTCAGACAATGACATATGGGCAACCGATGCGGCTGCAGGCAAGCGGTCTGGAGACTTCGACACGGATCGCTGGCTGGCGAGCGCCTCACTCACGGGCACTCACACTTTCGGCGGGGCCTGGCGGATATCACCGCAGATCGGCATCAACTACGGTAGCGAGTCCTTTGACGACTATAGGAATAGCCTCTCGCAAATCGTCCGCGGTAGCGATACTGAGATCGGACGCCTGAGAGGCGGGGCGGAACTCGGATACCGGATGCAAACCTCTGGCGGTACCATCGTTGAGCCAACTGTGTCGCTGGAAGGCCTGTGGAACTTCGACGATGACGAGTTCACGGTCGGCGGCGTGCCGGTGGACTTCGACGAAGGCCGAGCCAAGCTTGAGGGTGGTGTGACCATCACAACACCGAGCGGCTGGTCATTCCGAGGTGCTGGCATCTACGACGGAATCGGCACGAGTGATTTTGACGCCTACGGGGGACAATTCTGGCTCAGTGTTCCTCTGAACTGATGCTGACTATGAGCTATGGAGCGTTCTAAACGGGCTTCAGCAGCGTCTCAAAGCGCTGCCTTCGGCAGCTTCGCCCGCCAACCGAAGAGCAGTTGCTCTGCGATTATGCAGACCGCCAATGCCGCGGCTACGTCCGAAGAAGGCAAAGGCATGAACGTGGCCATCGACCCAGGCTTCGGAGGTCGCGGCCGGATAGGCCCGGATTTAACAGGCATCGCTGTGCGGCAGGTCGAACGCGAAGAAGTGCGCCTTCTGTGTAAGCGGCGGCTGAGTTCCAGCGCGAAGTGCAACACTTGGATGATTGGACCGAGATGGATTTCCGGATTGTCAGCAACTCAAGCCATACGTAAACTCGGCTGAAATCACATGAATTTCTGGGTTCGACGGAAAACTCAGAGGAAAATCAGGAGACTGCAGGTGTTGCACTTCGCGCTGGAATCCACCGGCGTCCTCAGGCCACGGCCTTGAGCTCGGGCGCGGTGATGTAGGCCCAAGGCAGGAGATCGTCGATCCGGCTGTTCAAGTGGCCGTTGACGATCCTGGTGAGGACATCGGCGATATAGCCGAGGGGCTCGACGCCGTTG
>DATKWR010000707.1:0-2077 GCA_035529475.1 Sedimentisphaerales bacterium
AGCAAAAATGAGAGAGCAGATGATGGCAGCGATGAGGGGACGACAGACGGCCATTCGAGCGATTGACGAGCAGCTTGAGAAGCTCAGGGGCCCCGTGCGGCCGAGCCCGGAACCACCGGTGCGGATCGGCGAGCTGAAACAGATCCACGATTTGGCGGTGAAGGAAAAAGCCACCGAGACGGCCAAGCGTCTCGAAAGGCTGATGGCCAGCTACCGGGGCGAATTCCCAGGTGGGGGCCAGCCTATGGAGCCGAGGCCTCGCGGGGACGTACCGAGGCCGCAGCGCGAGCGGCCGCCAAGGCCGTGAGGCGCTCAGGACGCGGAACGCGGCAGAAGAGCGCCGGCGTTTACGCTCCAGAGCTTCGATGACAAAACAGTCAGGCTTTCCGACTGCAGGGGCAAGACGGCTGATGGGCAGGAGCCGGTCAACTACGTTGACAACGTTCTGGCTGCACTCGCGGCGGGCAAAGACGTAGCTGTATCGAGCACGAAATCCTACGGCTGTTCGGTGAAATACCCGCAATAGAATTGGCGATTTTCGATTGGCGATTTGTATAAGGGATAGGCCCGCTTTTGCCAAAACTCTTTCTTTAGAGTGGGCTTGGCAAAGGCGGGCTTTTTTTATAAACTGATCGCTTCCGGGAATCCATTTATCAACCGCATGGAAAGGAAGTGAACGATGAGCAAATCCCGTATTTCTTCAATCGTCACAGGGCTGACCGTCTGTGCTCTTCTTTCGGGTGGCAGCCTCAAAGCCGAAGGCTTTGGGGATGGCGAACGCCGGGCGAACCATCCCCAAGCTGCGCTTGAGGCTGCCACCCGGACGTTCAGCTACGTCGATCTGGTCCATCGGCTCACCGATATGGAACATCTGGCGACATTGCCCTCCCCAGGCGAAAGGTGCGCCCAATGGTCGAGCTACGACCGCAAGAGTAAATACGACGCAGCATCAGGCAAATACGTTGATTGGTCCGCCAACGGCGACGGCACCGGCATCATCCGCAAGGAAGGGGATAGCCTGGTCTTTGCCGAGATCGAAGGGCCCGCGGTGATCTGGCGGATCTGGTCGGCGCTGGCCAACGAGGGACATGTCAAAATCTATCTCGACGGCAACGCTGAGCCGGCGGTTGATCTGCCCTTCGACGGCTACTTCAACTGTAAGAATGAGCCCTTCACGCGGCCTGCGATGGTCCACACGACGGCGCGGGGGCTCAACTGCTACGTGCCTATCCCCTTCCAGAAATCGTGCAAAATTGTGGGGCAGGGAGACTGGGGACGATATTACCACTTCACCTACACAACGTATCCGAAGGGAACGATTCTTCCGACCTTCAAGCGGCAGTTGTCGGCTGAAGAGAATGCAGCGCTCGATGAAGCCAACAGGATTCTCAGCAAAGGCGGCCCGGTTCGTAGTGTACCCGTAAGGGCATCCGGAGGAACGCCTTACGGCGTCACTACAAACGCGTCGGCGGACGCAGAACATGCTGAGACGACAGTGACGATTGAGCCGGGTGACCGGTTCGAGACGATGCTGGATGGGCCGCGTGCTGTTACCGGATGGGGCGTCAGCGTCAAATTCGACGACCGCGAAGATGAAATGCAGGCCCTGCGTGACATCGTGCTGCAGGTCACCTGGGATGATGAGGACAAGCCCGCCGTGTGGTCGCCGCTGGGCGATTTCTTCGGCACCGCTCCCGGCGTGAACCTCTACCGGTCCTTCCCGATGGGCATGACCGAAGAGGGCTATTACTCCAATTGGTACATGCCCTTCGCGACCTCGCTGAAATTTGAAGTCATCAACGAGGGGGACAAACCGCGGACGCTGGACCTGTGGGTGACATACGAGCCTTTGCGGCGGCCCATCGAACAGCTTGGAAGGTTCCACGCGAAATGGCATCGCGATGCGTTTTTGCCCGAAGATCGACAGCGTCGTGCGATCGACTGGACGATGCTCAAGACGCAAGGGCGGGGCCGCTTCTGCGGCGTTATGCTGCACGTCTGGAACCCTCGCGGCGGCTGGTGGGGCGAAGGCGATGAGAAGTTCTTCGTGGACGGCGAGAAATTCCCCTCGACCATC
>DATKWR010000708.1:0-8061 GCA_035529475.1 Sedimentisphaerales bacterium
GGGAATTTCGAGATCGCGTGGTGGAACCCGGCCAACGGTCACGATGGGCATTTTCAAAACCAGGCCCAAGCCGATGGCGGCCTCCGGCGGCTCACCTCTCCGGCTGATGGAGACTGGGCGCTGCGAATCATGCGAAACGAACAGTAGAAGAACGTGCGGCGGGCAAAGCCGGTGTCAAGGAGGGTGACACACCTTCGTTCTTTTATGTGCTGCCGAACAGATGGTGCTCACCGGTGAGATTCTTGAGAATGGGATCGTCAATAAGATGCCGGAGGGACTGTCGTTTACGCACGCGGCCGTCTCGGAACTGTGCAACTCGGTGCTCGCAACACACGAAAAAGCCGGCACCCTTGCGGGTGATACCGTCGCCATGGGAAAAGGCAAGAACAATCCACTCGACCGTCATGCAAAACCGACCGACGAAGAATGGGTTTCAGAGGCGGCCCGGCGGGGTCTTAGTCCCAACATGCTGATCGAGTTCGTTGACAGCAGCAAGACCATGATCGAGATGGCAGCCGTCTCGAACGCCACGGGCCTTGTGCCAGACGTTCGCGGCATGCACACGATGAACACGCTGACGAAGCTGCTCTGGTTGAAGAAACATGAGGCGGCCTGCCCGGGCGCGGCCATTCTCGCTTCAGTCGGTGCGGGCCATTATAGGAGCGTGGACTCCGCCGTTCATGAGGCCGTTGGAATAGACCGAACGATCACGCCACACGGCAAGAATGCCGAAGCTTACGAAGGACGCTACGCATGCTATCTGGAACTATATCCTAAACTGATATCGTTCCTTCGCCGGTGTTGATGCAACCACTTCTTCTCTCGCTCCGGCAAACGGCCTGCATGGGATTGAGTCCGTTGGGGGCAAGCCAGGAAAGGCCGAAGAGTGGCGTGCACGATTACCACCGGCAAAAGCTTCAGGACGGTGACATGGTACGTCATACCGGCGATCCGTATGTTTGACAAAATACCGTGGCATTGAAACTGTCTTGATGTGCTTGAAGCATTAAGTACGATGGTTTGCCGTGTTTTGACTACGACTCAGGCTTTGCGAATTTCCAATACAGGGCCGGCATGAACAGGAGGTTCAGCAGGGTGGAGGTGACAAGTCCGCCCATAATTACGATGGCCATGGGATGTTCGATTTCCTGTCCCGGCTTATTGCCGCCAATAGCGATGGGAAGAAGGGCCAGAGCGGCCGTCAGGGCGGTCATCAGAATCGGTGACAATCTTTCCATCGCACCGCGCACAATCAAATCCACGCCGAACGGAAATCTCAACAAGTCACAATCCGCGTAGAGTATCGGAAGTATCCCGATGATGGACAAGACTGCCACGGCGAGTGAACGGGTTTTCGATTATTGCCTCTCGGCATGCTCCCTGTGTGCGTCCGGATTACCACCTGTTTCACAATCCTCAGCTTGTGCTTCTGGAACCACGCATTTTAGTGAGAATGCTGTACAGGGTTGGGGTTGCAACAAGGGAGAGCAGTACCGATATACAGACCGCACCGATCACGGCAATGGCCAAGGGCCTGAGCATGTCGGCGCCGGAGCCGATGCCGTAGGCCAACGGCAGCATCCCCAGTGCCGTTGTCCCGGAAGTCATCAATACCGGCCGCAAACGCCGTCGTCCAGCCCGCACCAAAGCATCTTCCAAGTCTATACCCGAACCCCGCAGATTACCCACGAAGTCAAGCATCAGGATGCCGTTCTTGGCAACAATGCCCACTCCAATAATCGCGCCCAGGAGCGAAACGACGTTCAGGGATGTACCGCTTATATACAAAGCCATAACCGCGCCGAACATCGCCAGTGTGGCGCCAAATACAATCGACACCGGCCCTGCAAAAGAGCGAAATTCCATAAGCAGTACCGTGAAGACCAGAATGATAGCCATTGCAAGAACGACCAGCAGGTGGCGGAAGGATTCTTGTTGCTGCTGGTAGAGGCCGCCAAATTCAATAGTCCCCTTAGGTATGGATTTATCCTGACTCAACCGTTGGCGTATTTCCGTCATCGCACTGCCGAGGTCGCGGCCTTCAAGTCTGGCTGTGACAGCGACATTTTGACGCAAATCTTCTCTGCGAAGCTCAAGCTGGCCAGGCTCTTCGACAATATCCACCACTTGCGAAAGCTTTACCAGCGTTCCGCCAGGAGAACGCAGCGGCAGGTTTTTCAAGCTCGCAATCCGGTTAACGTCGCACGGATCGACCACGACACGTATGTCGATAAGCCGATCACCTTCCAGAACCGCCGAAGCCGTCTGACCGAGCATGGCGGTCTCGACAGCCGCAGCCACATCGTCCGTAGTCAATCCAAATCGGTCGGCATCCCTGCTCCTCAGCCGCAGGTCGAGAGACGGACCCGTAATCATCAAACCGTCAAAAGTATCCACCACCCCTTTGACCTTCTTGATTTCCGTTTCAATCTGGGGGGCCTCCCTCTTGAGAAACTCTATGTCAGTCGAGAACAGCTTTACCTCGATGGGCTTGGGGGCCCACATGAGATCGCCGATCAGGTCGGAAAGGATGCCGGGAAACTCCCATTGAAGACTGGGTACCGCAACATTGAACCTATGCCTAAGCTCAGAGATTACATCCTCGGTCTTCCGCTTACGGTCGGGTTTGAGTTTGACCAGGAAGTCTCCGGTGTGAGGTTCGGCAATGGCCAGAGCCAGTCGCGCGCCGGTGCGCCTTGAGTAGCTTTCAAGCTCCGGGATGGTAAGCAGTATTTCCTCGGCCTGCTTGAGCTGACGGTCAGTCTCCGCTAAGCTCGTTCCAGGTCTCGCCACGTAGTCGATTACAAAGCCGCCTTCATCCATAGGCGGCAGAAATTCACTATCGAGACGGCCGTAGATTGCGATGCCCGCAGGCAGAACGAGCATACACAGGCCCACCGTGATCCAGCGGTGAGCCAGCGCTATTCGAAGGGTATGCTCGTAAACCCATACAAAAAACCGCAAGACGATGCCGCCCTGCGTGTTTTGTGTTTTTAGCTCATTACGGTACACCCCACCCATAAACCATGCAGCCATAGAGGGTGTGAAGGTAAGCGCCAACAACAGGGAGATGAGCAGCGATACGGCCATAGTCAGCGCCAAAGCCCTGAAGAATACACCCACGATGCCATCCAGAAAAGCCAGCGGAATGAACACAACTACCGGCGTAAATGTCGATCCCAGAAGTGGCCTGAAAATTTCCCCTACGCCCTCTCGCACGGCCTGCAAACGAGGTACGCCGGTCGCTATCTTGGCGTAGTATATCGCATCGACAACCACAATGCCATCGTCGATAATCACCCCGATAGCAGCAGCGATACCGCCCAGAGTCATAAGATTAAAGCTTAGTCCCATCGCTTTCATCGCAACCAGCGTAATCAGAACCGTAGTGGGAATCACCAGTGTTGCTACGAAAGTCGTGCCCCAGTCTTTGAGGAAGAGATACAGCACAATCACCGAAAGAAACAAGCCGAAAACAATCGCCTCCCACACGCTCTTGACCGATTCCTGCACGATCAATGATTGGTCGTAAAAAAACGCCAGTTTCAGGTCGGGCGGCAATTCCTTTTTGAGTTGCTCCAGCTCCATTTTCAATTGGCGGGCAATTCGGAGTGTGCCTCCTTCCGGCTGGCTGCGAATATTCAGCAATACAGCCTCTTTACCATCAGCCCTTACGATGTTGAAGACCGGCTCGGGCCCACGCTCAACTCGGGCGAAGTCTTTAATATGAATCGGATGACCCTTGACTATGGTAATAGTGAAATTCTCAATATCTTCGAGTGCGCGCACCCGTCCATCGACCACAGTAAGGTAAAGCGTATGATTTTCCTCATGCATACCTGCCGGAGCTATGAGGTTCTTCTTTATCAACGACTCGGTCACATCCGAAAGACTCAACCCGGCGGCGTGCAGACGCAGTGGCTCGACGATCACGTGATACTCCGGCGTACGTCCACCAACAAGGTCCACCCTGCCGACGCCGGGAATCCGCAGAAAGCGCGGTTTTAGCGTATAGCGGCCTATCTCCCAGAGGTGAGTTATGTCGCGCGTTTCGCTGGTCAGACTTACACCAATAATCGGAAACGCCGAAAAGGTCAGCCGGAAAACGTTTGTTACTGCGGCAGCCGGCAAGGTGCTGCGAATCTGAGACAGGCGGCTCAGCACATAAAGCTCCGACTGGATCATATCCACATTCCAGTTGAAAAAGACACTCACTTCCGCCGAGCCGCGTCCGGTAGCGTCACGGATTGTCACCACGCCTGGAATGTCCTTCATTGCCTCCTCGATAGGACGGGTGATAGTCGCCATCATCTCATTGGAGGGCATAACGCCATTGTCAACCAGGATTACAACTCGGGGAAAGTTGGTCTGCGGAAAAACCGATGAGGAAATCCTCGTCGCAGAATAGATGCCGCCCAGGCACAATGATAACACTACAAAAGTAATGGACGCAGCGTGATGACTGGCGAATTGTCCCAAAACCGAACCCCGAGCCTCCAAATGATTTCCGTTTGCAGTCTCGTGGGTATCTGACAGACCCGTATGTGGCATCAAATCCTCTCTCTTGAGCTTTTATTGGGTGATGATTCTGACCTTAGTTTCAGGGAGCAGACCATACGCACCTACCGTCACGACCTGCATGCCCTCGCGAATTCCCTCTCCCTGTATTTCTACCATTCCGTTTTCGTGCAGCCCCGGCTGAACCACTCTCTGAAAGGCGTTGCCGTTTTCTATAATGGCAATAACCGTCTGACCTTCGGTGGTTGTGACGAGGCTTTCTTCCGGTACGACAAGGCAGTTGCCATTTTCCAAATAAATAGTGCGCACCCTGACGAACTGGCCAGGCCTCAGCTCGGACTCGGCTGGCACTGACGCCCGAGCCAGAACAGTATCACTGTCAGGGTCAACCACCGAATCGATAAACGTCAGCACGCCTTGCACTCGACCCATTTCACTGTTCGGTCCACCGATCCTGTTGCCGGTTTCAATTGTTACCTTCTGTCCCGGTTTAAGCACCGTTATCTCATCGCTTGGGACTCGAAATTCCACTATTAGTCGCTTATGATCGACCAATTCCGCCAGTATGCTTGTCACGCCAACAGTTTCTCCAGTGCGTGCCAGCACTCGCACAATCGTCCCGGATATGGGCGCTGTCACCTGAAGCAGGGACAGCTCAGTTTCGGCCCGCGCCAGTTCATCTTTTGCTTGTGCAAGTTCATACTCCGCCTGTTGCAGCAGCTTCTCCGATGTTCCCCGGCTTTGCATAAGCTCTTTCTGACGCGCAAGATTCCGCTCTGCGAATTCCACCGCTTGCCGAGCCTCTTTCACGGCGACCTCAACCGTGCGACTATCGAAACGGAATAGGACATCTCCCTGACTCACCTCCTGACCTTCTACGCACACAGCCTCACTGATGATCCTATCGACCGGGGCTGTAATTCGAACTTTGGCCGGGGGACTGTTGCCGCTGGCCGGAGCAGGCTCGACTCTTCCATAAGCCAGAACATAGCCGTGCATGACCGAGCGAGAAATCTCTCCCACATGCACACTAACCTCAACGGCCGTTTCGTCCTCCTGCGCTTCTGAAATCTCGCTTTGCCTGCCCTGAAAAAGATAGTAAACCCCGCAAGCTGCCGCCAACAGGAGTATCAATCCCAAGAACGTTCCAAGTCTATTCATAACATCAATCCTCACAACGATGCTGCGTCCTGTTTATCGTTCTTGAAGACCGCTCCTATAACATCTTTTTCCCGACACGGTAGTTGAGTTGTGCTGCACTTCGGTGCAGATTGGCTGCCAATTCCGTCCATCGCATGCGCGCCTCAACAGACTTCTGCTTAGCCTCCAAAACGGAAAGATAGCACACTTCCCCGACCGCCAGGGATTTTTCGGTTTGCTCGAGCGATTCCTCCAGGGAAGGAACGATATGGTTGTTCCACAACTCGAACTCCTCATGGGCCGAGACGTACTGAGTGTAAGCCTGCCGTACCTGGAGAATTATATTCTGGCGGACCGCTTCATATTGTCGAGTCGCCTGTTCCAGCTCTGCCCTGGCCCGGGCGATTCCGCCTTTATTCTGATTGAAGACCGGGATTTCAACCTCAAGTGCCGGCCCGACCGTAAGGGAATCCTCGCCCTCATCTTTAGCATCGATAACGGCAATAAGATTATAAATTTTGGATTGCTCCCAGCCCACGCGCTTGCCGGCCGCCTCGATCTTAAGTTCAGCCGCCCGCAGGTCCGGCCGAGCGGCAAGAGCCGTTTTCAGCAATTCATCGACCGATATTGCTGATCGTGTCGTAATATCCGACGACATAATATCAAATCCTGTATCATTTGAGATGAGCCCGAGCAAGGCGATAAGCTGCTGTCTTGCGACAATGGCCTCGTTCGAGAATCGCCTGGCGGCATCGGCTGCCTGGAGCGAATCCACATAGGCTGCCGAAGCGGCCAATTCGCTGATATCGCCTGCCTCCAGACGCCCCCGCACAAGGTCGGCCATCCGGCTTCGGAGCTGAGCATCCTCCTCGGCCAGATGGGCCTGCTCCTGAGCCAGCCACAGATCGGCATAGGTCGTTTGAACATCCCGAACAAGGCCCAGTCCATGCTCAATAAGGTTCTCGGAAAGAGCTTGGGCGTCAATCTCGGCCACCGCGATGCGCCGGGGACGCTGCCACAACACTTCAATCGGCATCGCCAGGTCGGCTTCAAGCAGCTTGGGGCCAACGGGGAAAAGCAGGGAAAATACCGGGTTGGGCAGCATATGTGCTTCAATCAAGTCGGCGTGAGTAAAGCCCAGGGCCTCCAAGTCAGCTTGAAATTGGGCATTGTTCCAAAGGGCGATAGCTACCGCCTCGTCCCTGGAAAGGCCGTCGTCAAGTGACACCCCTTCAGGGGGATTGAACTTGCCTGGTTCTGTCACTTGTCCCAATTCATAATCAGTACGGTCTTTGATGCCTTGAGAAACATAGGAACGATCGTAGGGAGACTGTACCGCGCAGCCGGCGGCCAGCAGAACCAGCACGCTGATATAGATTGTCCCGATCCTCAGCATATCCACAATCTTGCCATACACTGTATTGCCGAAACCGCCGACGGTCCTCTTTTGTCATTGTACAGGATCCGACCGGGAAATCCAAGCGATTTTCTCCTTCGCCTTTCGTCATGGAGACACTGCCTGGCTTTCACGCATCCCGACACCTCTCTGGAATCTCGGTGGAGACCCCTGGGTACAGCCAATTCTACCCTTTCAAAAACCACCTCTGCTCGGACGTACATCGAGGCAGGCCGGAAGGCCTTAATGCACCCTTACCGCACGGTTGCGTCCCGTGCAATCCCGGAAGCGGATTACGCAGCGCTTGTTGGTTTCGTGCCAGTGTACGCTCGTAACGATTACCCATGACATATGTTCTCAAAACGTTCTCAGGGTTACTGTACAGCTTTTACTGAAATGCCCAGGGAAATGCGCTAAGACTATTGAAGGGATGGTTTTAGGTGAATGGGCGGTAGAGGACTTGAACAAACCGCACTGGCGCCCACAAAAACGCCGATTCCACAAAACGACGGCGCGCCAAACGGCGCACTTGAAAGCGATTTCCGGCGCAGATACCCTGACTATGCCGAGAGGATCGGGCGGGCGGATCTGCCCGAGCCGATGAAAACGGATCTGATAAAACTATTGGGCGAGAGCGAGTAGAAACGGGCCTGGCGGACGTTGGCGTTGGCTTTCGTAGCCAAAGCCTGAAATAGAACAAACGAATTTGAAAGGAAAAAGTATGAGCAGAAAATTTCTCGAATGGTTTGCGAGCAGCCCGAAGTCTTTCGGCGTGAACCTGGAGCCCAGTGAGACCGACACAGAAGGGCCGCTTTTTCGCGGTCAAAAAGGACAACTCTTTTTGCATCAGCTTTGCAGGAAATTTACCGACACGATCGAGTCGGCGCACCGCGACGACAAGTTGACAAGCAAAGGCCGGGCCGATTTGATTCTGCGCGAAGCTCAGCGGCTTCTGGCCGAGCTGCGCGGCAACTTCAAGAAGTTTCTGGACCCATGCGCGAACGCGT
>DATKWR010000709.1:0-17835 GCA_035529475.1 Sedimentisphaerales bacterium
GGTGTACAATCCATATAATGCTTGAATTCGGGCATCCTCCGCCAAACTTGTCTGGCGACAGTCGGGAATCGCCGCCGGCCTCAACAGCTTCCAAGCACGTGAGCACATGAAACATAGAAGTATCGTTCATGCGGTTGTTTCGGCGATTCTGCTGATATGTAGCGGCGTTTGGGCAAGGCCGACGACGCCGGAGGAAGCGGAAATGGTTGTGACGGGGTGGCTCAAGACGGATCCCCAGCCGCTTGGCATGGCCCTCGGCCGGCGGGTGACCAACGTTGCGACCTTCATGGATGATCGCGGCGGGCCGGCTTATTACGTTGTGTATTTGCAGCCATCGGGATTGGTCATTGTCTCGGCGGACGACGCGGTCGAACCGATCATAGGCTTTTCGGATGATGGGGCGTACGATCCATCCTTTGATACGCCCATGGGGGCCTTAGTTACCAACGACCTCCATGGACGCATGACGGCGGTTAGAAACACGTTTGGTCTGCTGATGGAGATAAGCGCGGACGCCGCCAGAGGCCCTCAGGCCAGGTGGCGGCACTTCATCGAAATTGCAGAGAATCCAACCGGTGGATTCGCCTTGATGGCGTTGATGTCGCCCGGGGATATCCGCGTGATACCGCTGGTTCAAAGCAAATGGGGTCAAGCGACGGCCTGCGGCGAGTACTGCTACAACTACTACACTCCCCTTCATTATCCCGCCGGATGTCTTGCGACGGCAATAGCCCAGATAATGCGCTACTACGAGTATCCCGCGACTCCGATAGGTGTACAGCAGTTTTCAATCGAGGTCGGCGGCCGTGCCGGTGGGCAAGAGGCCTATACGCGGGGAGGCGACGGGCTGGGCGGGCCTTACAACTGGAGCGCCATGCCGCTGCGGCCTGACTCGGCATGCAGCACCCTCGGCGAAATCCAGCGCCAGGCGATTGGCGCACTTTGCCACGATGCCGGCATCGCCGTCGGGATGAGATACGAACGGAGCGGTTCGGGCGCCTTCATACCCGATGCCAGGGAGGCGCTGGTCAACACGTTCCGGTACAGCCATGCTATCCTCGGTTACGATCCGGGCAGCAACGTGAATTCAGGCTTAACGGAGATGATCAACCCCAATCTCGATGCCAAGGCCCCCGTGATTCTGGCCATTCTGAACGCCTCCGATCCGAACAGCGGACACGCCGTCGTGTGCGATGGTTACGGTTATCATTCTTCAACGTTGTACCACCATTTGAATATGGGCTGGCAGGGTACGGATGATGTATGGTACAACCTGCCGAACATCGATGGCTCAGAGGGCAAATTCACCGTGGTCTTCGGGTGCGTTTACAATATTTCAACCACTGGTGCAGGCGAGATTGTCAGCGGGCGTGTTCTGACCCCCGACGGCAGGCCCATCGTGAATGCGAAGGTCTTCGCCGAGCCGGGCGGCCGGGTCCCTCCCACGGCGCTGACCGATGACAGAGGGATATATGCAATTCAGGGGCTCGCGTCGAACACCACCTACACGATTCGCCCGGAGGCGGATGGGTACGTTTTCGCCGGCAGGCCGGTCGCGACCCGAAGCTCGCGGAATAATTCTGCCGGGTCGGGGAATCGCTCAGGCATCGACTTCTATGCTCAATCGGTGCTGAATCCGCCGGCAGCGAGACTCATTTACGTTTCGGTGGACGCTCCCCGTGATCCGGGACCCCGCGATCCGGCCAGATCCGATCCTCAGGAAGACGGCACTATCGAACATCCCTTTGACGCCATACAGGAGGCAATCGAGGCCGCCATTTCCGGGGATACGGTTGTGGTGCTGCGAGGAACATACGCGGGGGACGGCAACAGGGACCTCGACTTGCGGGGTAAGGCAATTACGCTGCGAAGTGAGGACCCGAACGATCCGGACCTTGTGACAATAGACTGCGGCGGAACCGCCGGCGAGCTTCATCGGGGCTTTGAGTTCCACAGCTATGAAACGCCTTCATCGGTGCTGGACGGCCTGACTGTTATCGGCGGATATCACGAGCAGGGCGGCGCGATATCTTGTACAGACAGTGCCCGCCCGACCGTGGCCAACTGCACGTTCCGGGCAAACTCCGCGCTGCTCGGCGGCGCGATATTCAACAACAGCAGCCCGCAGGTCATTAACTGCACGTTCAGCGCGAACGCCGCGGATGGCGGCGGCGCGATATACAATGACGGGCAAGCATCCGAATGCAATCCCGTTCTGAGCGGTTGCGTTTTCTATGGCAACTCCGCGAGCCACAACGGCGGGGCAATGTACAATTTGGGACGGCGCGCCACACCGACGTTGACCCACTGCTCATTTATTGAAAATTACGTCTCCGGAGGAGGCGGCGGTGCGATGCGTAATAATCTGGGCGGCAGTCCCGCTCTGACCAATTGCCTCCTGAGAGGGAACTCGGCGGCGACGTTCGGAGGGGCGATACGCAACTCCAACGGCGGCAATACGACGCTGGCCAATTGCACGTTCAGTGCAAATTCCGCCCTGAATGGAAGCGCCTTCGCTTCCACGCCGGATGATGGTGGCTCCCAGGCCCTCTGTGTCCTTCAGGTCGTCAACTGTATCTTCCGGGACGGCGGAGGCGAAATGTACAACAGCGACAATTCCATAATCAATGTCGCTTACAGCAACGTCCAGGACGGCCCGCCCGGAGGCCCCTGGCCGGGGCAAGGCAATATCGATGCCGATCCTCATTTCGCAGATCCGGATAATGGGGATTGTCACTTGAAATCCGCAGCCGGCCGCTGGGATCCTGTCGGTCAAAGCTGGGTTTTTGATGCAGTGACAAGCCCCTGCATTGACGCCGGTGATACGGGCACGCCGGTCGGCCCGGAGCCCTATCCAAATGGGGGTATCATCAACATGGGCGCCTACGGCGGCACGGCACAAGCAAGCAAATCAGGCTCCGGCACGCAAATTCCATAACAAGAGGCTGTTTTGGCCTTTTACGGGTCCTCGCACTGCGAGATCCGGTTTTTCTGTTGCGGGCCCGGGCGGCTGGGGCCGGGTCCTGCCTTTTCGGGCCTTACGGAACGTCCGATAATAATCCACTGTAACGCCTTGTGTTCCTCACGGGAACGCCCCCTTTTCCCGGGCATCCCGGCTCTTTGTCGTTTCTTCTTGACAAATGCGTCCTAATAAGATATACTTACTCAATGTGGCATTCGGAGGTATGGTGAAAATGCATTTTTCTTTCTCGCGGAAGTCTTCCTTCACCAAGAATGCAGTGACCCCGTGTCCGAGACGTGATTTGGCAACGCGGATGGACAGTCGTGCTCCGATACAGAAGCTGAACAAAAAGTACAGATAGTTTTTTGCGGGAATTTGACCATGAAAAACAATAACAAGAACCATGTTTTGAGGGTTCGTTCCCTCACGGCGCTTCTGGTGATGACGATGTCAATGGCCGCTGTCACGAACACCGCAAGAGGAAAGTCACTCTATGTCATTGCGGACATCTGGGACAGAAACCCCGACAGGACAATGCCCGTGCAAGCATACGATATTGGAGTGGACGGCACTCTGACCTTTCAGGCTCAGCATGACGTGCCCAATCGCATGTTGGGCGGGGTGGGCATGGCCATTGACGCGGATTCCAGGTACGTGTTCATGACGTATGAGGGTAGCGACGTGATTCAGTTGCTGGACCCCGTAACAATGACGGACGCAGGCACAACCATCGCTCCTGATGCGTTGGATTTGGCCGGCATTGTTTACGACCACAAGAAGAGACTATTGTACACGGTTGATCGCGGTCAGGATGGGCTGTATGTGTATAACTGGAATCCACAGACCACGACACTAAGTCATGTGGAGGGATCGCCCTTCACCCTGAGCCATTATCCTCGTCCCTACGGGATTGCCCTGGACGAAATCGACGATCTGCTCTACGTAGCAAACGCTAATAACACGGTCCATGTGTACAGCACCTCGGATTGGAGACTGGTCAAGAAAATTATGCTTAGTCGTGTGGCGATAAGCATTGCCTTAGACGCCAAGAACGGTTTCATGTACACCGGCGCAGGATATGCAGGCAATAGCTACCTCACTCAGTACCATCTTCCGACGGGTACGGAGGCGGAGGTCCAGGTGGAGCCTGACGGCGGCGTGATGGGACTCGCGGTGGACCACCACACCGGCCTGGTGTACATGAGTACGGGCAAGAATAACGCCCCGGGCGGAGACAACCTTGTGGCTTATGACACCGCCCTGAACCTCATCGATTTCGTTCCAATCGGCGGCAATCCCACCGGCGTGGCCATTCCGGGCAAAGATATCGGCTTCAATCCACTGAATCTCAGGAAGATCATCATCAGAGGTGCTACCGAAAGTACCACTCCCGGCGGACTGCCGTCCGTGGGTGCAGGCCAGACAATGACTTACGGCGTCGCCTTCGACAACAACAATAGTTTCACCATAACCGGCGCCACGATTGTTGATGTACTGCCCGATACCGTCACATTCATAACGGCTGACGACGATGGGGTCAACGGACATTACGACGCCAAGACGCACACGTACAGGTGGACCTATCCGGTTCTGCCCCCGGGAACGTCAACGCTTCTGGAGCTAACGGTAAAGGTAAACAGTGACGTCGATGTCGGCACCGTGATTACAAACAGGGTAACCGTCAACAGCAACGAAACGGCGCCAACAACGACGAGTGTTGATGTTCTTGTAGCAAACAGCGGCCTTAATGTGACCAAGACTATTGTGGGAGCGGTTCAAGGAAAAATCGCGTGGGTCGATATAGATGCGCCCCTGACCTACACGATTTGCTTTGACAATCATAACAACAACTTCCCGGTGACGGATGTTTCCGTTGTTGATATCCTTCCGTACGAAGTCAGCTTCGTATCGGCTGATGGGGGCAAGTCGGCCGGGAAGTACGACCCGGTGGCACATACATATACCTGGTCGTATGGGTTCCTCGAGTCAGGAGCAGCCATGTGTCTGGGCCTGGTCGTCGAAGTAAACCCGGAAGTCGCCCCGGGCACGACCTTTACCAATTCCGTTATTGTTGACAGTAATGAAACGCCGCCCTCGACGACGAGTGTTGATGCCACGACGTATCACAATCCTCTCAATTTGAGCAAGGTCATCGTCGGAGCGGTGGAAGGCGAGCCGAAGTGGGTCACTGCAGGCGAAGAGATGACCTATGAAATCCACTTCGACAACAAGAATAATGAATCCGCCGTGACGAATGTCTTCATCGTCGATACCCTCCCGGCGGAGGTGACCTTCGTGCAGGCTGACGGGGACGGAGTCTTTGGACATTACGACTCCAAGACGCACACCTACACGTGGACTTACGCGTCTCTTCCGGCGACAAAATTAGACACGCGTTTGGAGTTGGTTGTGCGGGTACATGACGATGCGCCCGCGGCGACAATCATCTCCAATTCGGTCACCATCGACAGTGATGAAACGCGGCCCACAACGGCAAGCGCCGATGCGATTACGAATTACAAGGCTCTTAATCTGACCAAGATCGTCGTAGGGGCAGTGGCGGGTGAAACAGAGTGGGTCGATGTAAACGACCTTGTGACCTATAGCCTATGCTTCGATAATGACAATGACTCCGCCGTGACCAATGTTTCCATTGTGGATACGCTTCCAAAGCAGCTAAGCTTCATAGCGGCTGACGGTGACGGGATCTTCGGCGAGTACGACCCCAAGCTGCACACTTACACATGGTCATACTCCTCTCTGCCCCCGGGATCATCGACGTGCCTGGAGCTGGTGGCGCGGGTCAAGGATACCCCCCCGGCGACCACGATTACCAACACCGTCACCATCGACAGCGATGAAACGTTGCCGACAACGGCGAGCGTGGATGTGGTCACGGGCCTGAGCCCCTTCGAAGTCGAAAGCATGCGCATCGTGCCGAATATCATCAGGCGCGGGGGCGAGACATACGAGGTGCAGGCCGTCTTGATACTGCCGCCGGGCATCGGGAAAGACGACGTCAAAGACGTGCTGCCCACGCTTTATTCGGGCCAGGTCAAGGTCAGCGCAAAACGCCAGCTTGTTTACGGGACGGCCAGCCGAGCAAAAGTCATCGCCTTGTTCGATAAGACCGAACTCATGAACGCTATACCCGGCTATGGCCAGATGACATGGAGAGTGGTTGGAAAACTCAAGGCGGGCCGCTCGTTCTTCGGCGAAGCGACGGTCTATATCACCAAATACACAGGCGGCTGATCTATTTATAGTAGCGTCCCAAATATCCGACAATCGCCTTCTTAAGCTCGAGCGGATCAAGGGCTCCCAGCCGACGGTAGATAACTTCCCCGCCGGGGCGGACCAGGATCGTGTACGGAACGCCCCCGAGCAAGCTCTTATCCACCGCTGTCATAAGCGGGTACGTATCCTCGGAATCGAAAAGGTAATTCTTGCATGACGCCTGCCGTTTCTTGAGCAGTGAAAGCACGGCGCCCTTCCTGGCCGGAGAATCGGCGCTGATGGTAATCAACTCGAACTCCCGGCGGCGATACATCCGGTTCATGGAGACAAATTCCGCCAACTGCTCCACGCTCGGACCGCTCCAACTCGCCCAAACACCAATCAGCCGCACTTTCCCCGAATCGTTCTTGACCAGCTCTTCGATGCCCTTTGCATCTATTGTCTCTACCGTGACGTCTTCTTTCGCCCAATTCTCAAAGGCATATTTGACCGAGTCCCGCTTGTCGGACCACTTGATCGAGCAGCCGATTGTGCCGGTCTGCGGGACGGGGACATTTCTTGCCTTCAGCAGCGCCTCAATCGCATTGCGCGCATCCTCAGACTTGACGAGCTTGGGCTTCTCCGAATCGTCGATCCGGCCGACATAGCATAACGTGCGCTGCTTATCGAAGATAAACACGTGCGGCGTTCGAGCTGGGCCATACGAGTGAGAGACTCTTTGCTCGTCTCCGTCGTAAAGATAAGGGAAGTTGTATTGCATATCCTTGGCCCGGATCTTCATCTCCTCGAACGAATCGCTCATATCCGAGTAGCCTAATTCGTCGAGGCGTACCGCTTGGGGGTCGTTGGGCGAGATCGCGACCAGCGTGACGCCCTTGTCCCGGTAGTCGGCCGCCAGTTTCTTGATCCGCTCTTCGTAGGCCTGGGCGGTCGGACAGTGGTTGCACGTGAAAACTATCACGAGGACATTCGCCTTCTCGAAATCCCCGAGCCTGTGTTGCCGCCCATCCACTCCAGGCAGATTGAAATCGGGTGCTTTGGCTCCAATTTCAAGCGTCTTAGCCTCTTGCGGGGCCGACCAGCCTAAGCCCGCCAGGAAAAGTGCGACCGCAGCGGCTGTCACGATTCGCTTCTCGTACTTGCTCATTCTCGATCTCCTTCACGATGGTTCCTTCCCTATCGCAGGATTTTTCGCAAAACACTGATTAGCGTTCCAGGCTCGAAATAGTTCTGAGCGAGACGCACATACGCCGTCCTGGAATCCGAGATTCTAACCTTTCCGCTGACCGCTGCAAACAGAGATTCGGCTTTGCCGGCGTGGTCGTCCGAAAATGAGAATATCAAGTCGAGGCCCGACACCACAAGGCTTTTGATACCCAGCCTGCTTGCCTTGATGCGAAGCTCCGCCAAATCCAGCAGCAGTTTGACCTCGGTCGGCGCCGGGCCATAGACGTCCGCTACTTCGCTCTCGATCTGTTCGAGGTCCTCGTTGACCCTGGCCACGGCGATCTTTCGATAGACTTCCATTCGGTGCCTGTCGATCGGAATGTAATTCTTCGGTATGTACGTGCCAAAACCCAGATCGACAACGGCCGTGGGTATCGGCTCAACCGGCTCTTTTTTCAGCTTCCTGACCGCGTCGGCCAAGAGCTCACAGTACATCTGGTAGCCGACCGTCTGGATGTGGCCCGACTGTTCCGAGCCCAAGATGTTGCCGGCGCCGCGAATCTCCAGGTCCCGCAGAGCGATCCGAAAACCGGCCCCCAAATGGGAATATTCCTCAATCGCTTTCAGCCGCTTGGCCGCCAAGGGCGTGATCGGCCGGGACGTGGGTAGAAGCATATACGCATACGCCCGATGTTTATACCGGCCCACCCTGCCGCGAAGCTGGTGCAGCTCCGCCAGGCCGAACCGGTCCGCATCATGGATAAGAATCGTGTTCGCGTTTGGAATGTCCAGCCCGGATTCGATAATCGTCGTGCAAACCAGCACATCGGTCCGGCCCGTCACAAACTCGATCATGGCCGTCTCAAGCTCACTCTTGGCCATCTGGCCGTGCGCGATACCGATCTTGGCATCCCTGATAAGTTCTTGAATCTCCCACGCCTTCTTCTCGATCGTCTTGACCCGATTGTGCAGAAAAAATACCTGCCCCTGGCGGTTCAGCTCGCGATAAATGGCTTTCCTGATCAGGTCTTTGTTGTAGGTGGTTGCTGTTGTTACGATGCTTCGCCGATCCAGAGGCGGAGTCGCCAGCGAGCTTATATCGCGCAGCCCCAGCAGCGACATATGCAGCGTCCGGGGAATCGGCGTGGCCGTCATGGTCAGAATGTCCACGTTCACGCGCAATCGCTTGAGCTTCTCTTTATGCTCGACCCCGAATCGCTGCTCCTCATCGATGATCAAGAGCCCCAGGTCCTTGAACCCGACGTCGCCGCTCAAGAGCCGATGCGTCCCGATCAAAATATCGACTCTGCCCGCTCGTGTGCGCGCGATGATATCTTTTGCCTCCTTCGAGGTCTTGAAGCGATTCAGGACTTCGATACAGACCGGAAAATCCGCGAACCGCTCGGTAAACGTCCGGCCGTGCTGCACGCACAATACCGTCGTCGGCGTCAGGACGGCAACCTGCTTTCCGTTCTCGACGGCCTTGAACGCCGCTCTCATCGCAAGCTCGGTCTTGCCGTAGCCCACGTCGCCGCACAGCAGCCTGTCCATCACAATAGGCTGCTGCATATCGGTTTTGATTTGCTCGGCTGCGGCGGTCTGGTCCGGCGTCTCCTGATACGCAAACGATTCCTCGAATTCTCTCTGCCACCCCGAATCCTGCCCCAATGCAATCCCTCCCGCCGCCTGGCGTCCGGCCTGAACTTCAAGCAGCTCGACGGCAAGGTCTCGAATGGAAGTCGCGACTTTCTCTTTTTGCTTCTGCCATCGCTTCGAGCCGACCTTGCTGAGCTTCGGTCGTTTCGGGCTGGTCCCGATATACTTTTGCACCAGGGCGATATTGCGGGCCGAGACCTGGATTTTCACGCCGTCGGCGTATTCAATCGTCAGATACTCGTTCGCGCCGCCTTTCTCTTGTATCGTCTGGACGCCGCAGAACTTGCCGATGCCGTAAGAAGCATGAACAACATAGTCGCCTTCCTGCAAATCGCTGAGCGTGTCCACGGGCGAGCTGACCCGCGCCGGCCTGCGCCTCCTTCGCAGCGCATATTGCCCGAACAGCTCGTGATGGCTGATGATAATGGTATCGAGCGAGTTGACGGCGAAGCCCTGGTGGATAAAACCTAATAGCAGCTTGAACCCCGCTGGAATTCCCTTGTCTATGTCCCGGACAATCTCCCCTACACGTTTGACTTCAGCGGCACTCTCACAGTAAAGCTGCACCCGCTTGCCCCGCCAGGCCTCGGCCGCGAGCTCCTCGAGCGCCGCTTTGTGCCCGGCCCAGACGGATGTCGCTTTGTGCTGGAACTGCTGCACGCTTCTGACGTCCACCTTGAGAAAATCGCCAGCTCCCGTTGTGGCAAACCTGCAGATGTGAAGCTGCGCGAAACGGCGCGCCGCATCATGGATCTCCGGCCAGCCGTAAAGCCGGCTCGCGTCATCGACCCGTTCCAGGAAAACCTTCGCGACCTCCTCAATCTCGCCCGGCTCCTCAAAAACAATGATAGTATCTCTTGGCAGGATGTTGACGAAAAGCTCCCTTTGCCGCGGCGCCGTCCCGCACACCGCAGAGATAATCTTGATGCTTTTTATCTGTTGGCTCGAACGCTGCGTATCCAGATCGATCCGGCGAATACTCTCGACAGTGTCGCCGAAGAACTCCACTCGAATCGCTTCGGCGTCCTGCGAAAACGAGTCCGGCTCATCGTCCGGCAGTACTTTGTCCTTGACCAGGGGAACGTAAATATCAACGATCCCGCCGCGACGCGCAAACTGACCCGGCAGATCGACCCTTTCGGTGCGCTCAAACCCGTTTTCAACCAGCCATTCCACCACCCGCTCTGGCGAGGCCTCGCTTTCAACCTCCAGGCGCAGACTGCCCTTCTCTATCGCTTCGGGCTTGGGTATCGGCTGACAGAGAGCCTGTATCGAGGCCGGGATGATAGATTTGTCCGCGTCAAGGCGCCAGATGAGCATCAGTCTCTGGGCGCGGATCTCGTCGGTCGCATCAGCCAGGTCTTCCTCGCCCTCCCAGGCGCCAAAAACGTCGATCGCTCGTCCCGTGAAGGTATGAAGATCGTCGGCCGCCTTGTCGGCGTCGTCGATATGGGGACGGATGTACAGGATTGGCCGGGCGAGCTTCTGCGATATGCAGGCCACCAGCATCGGCCCAAAGGAGCCCCATGTCCCTTCGACTCGAACCACCTGCCCGGCAGCGGCGCTCCGGAGCCGAGAGATTATCTCTTGAACAGTCTTGTCCCGCCCAAGGTCCATGCAGGAATTGTACGCCAAACCACATTCGGAAACAATCCCGCGCTGGACGCTTTAGTCTTGCGTGTCTGAGCCTACGCTTTTCGCCTGCTTATCGCTTCGAGAATCTTCTTTTTGCTGCTCTCAAAGGCCAGCCTGTTCAGGTCCTCCAGAATGGCTTGTTCCGCTGCGTGGCAAAAACCTGGATTCTCGATAAGTGTCAAAAGCACCTCTTCCTTGCCGCTGTCGAAAGCAAGCTTACCGAGCGCCGTCTCGACCAGATGGACCTGGGCCTTGGCACTCAGACCTTGGCGCTGCGCGATTCTCTTGTAGCCCTGCTTCCTGTCGGACTCGAAGGCCAACTTGCTTACGGCGTCGATTTCCGCAATGCTCTGGTCCGCCGGCAAACGTGTACGCTCCCTCGGCTCTCTGGTTTCTTCGTTGACGACTACAACACAACCAGCCGCACAGACCGCCGAAACAAACAACCCGATTGCCAGTAAGCTCTTTTTCATGCCTTTTTGCTCCCCACTAAAATCTCTTGACATATTCCACAAACTTCTTTGCCGTCTTGTCCAGGTTTTCGATAGCTCCGCCGCCGGCCAGGACTGCGCACATCTCGTACCCGATATAGCCTTGGTAGCCAGTCTCTTTCAAGGCGTTGAAAAAGGTCTCATAGTCGATGATACCCTTTCCCATCGGCACAGCTCGAATCAGGCTTTCCTGCTCTACAAAGTTCGTCAGGTTGTCTTGGTAATGGTACCTCGGCAAGCGCACATATTGGGCTGCGGTAGTGTGAACAATAAAGGGCCTCATCTTCAAGACGGCGGCTCTGATTTCTTGCGAGCTCAGGCCCTGCAGGGCGGGACTCCACGCATCAAAAGCCGCCTTGACGTTCGGCAAATTAACTTCCGTGAGGAGCCAGTACATCATATCGTGGCCCGACGCAATGTCGTGATGATTCTGCACGGCGAGGGTCACGCCGTACTCCGCCGCCTTTTGGCCATCAGCATCACGCCGTCAAATCCGAACTGCTTTGCTTTGTCCAGGAATTCATCGACGCTCAGCCGCGCCTGCCCTCGCCATACGCCGGCGTAACTGACAGAATGCAAACATGTCTTCATCTGGTACTCCTGTTTGCCGCAACCCGCCTTGGGCAACCACATGGGGTTGCCCCTACGGCGCGCTGGGCGGTCACTGCTTCTTTGTGCCCTGCTCGGCAGGCAGCTTGGCGCGCCACTGCTTCGCCGGTTCGGACTTGCCCCAAGTTTCGTAAAGCGCTATCAGCTTGTTCGTCGAATCCAACGTATCGGGATGCGTTTCGCCGAGCATAGCGCGTCGTCCCTCCACAGCCTTGGTCAAGAGCGGCTCGGCCTCGGCATACCGCCCCATCGCCGCGTACAAAAGGGCCAAGCCGTGCATCGAGGTCAGCGTCGAGGGGTGCTCGTCGCCTAACGTGAGCCGTCCGATCTCCAGCGCATCGGTCAGGAGTTGCTCGGCCTGCTCGTAGCGGCCCTGGATCGTGTACAACGCCGCCAGGCCGTTCATGGTATCGAGCGTGTCCGGGTGTTCCTGGCCCAGCACAAGAGACTCGATATCGAGCACTTTGAGCAGAAGCGGCTCCGCTTCATCGAAGCGGTCCTGGGCCACGTACAACATAGCCAGGCCATTCATGGAGTACAGGGTGTCCGGATGTTCTTCACCCAGCAGGCGGCGCGATTGCTCCGTTGCTTTAAGGTACAGCGGCTCGGCGTCGCTGTAGCGACCCTGCGACCTGTAAACCGTCGCAAGGTTGCCCATGAACAGTACCGTGGAGATATCCTCCTCACCCAGCACGGCGTGACTGACCTCCAGCATCTTTGCGTACAAGGATTCGGCCTCTTTGTAGCGGCCCTGGGAGAAGTACAGCACGGCCAGGCCATTCATCGAATACAGCGTGTCGGGATGTTCTTCGCCGAGCACCTCCCGCCTGCCCTCCACGGTTTCGGTGAAAAACGACTGCGCCAGGTCATATCGCCCCTGCCGCCAATAGACTCTGGCAAGGCCTTCCATCGTGCTGAGCGTATCCGGGTGCCTGGCGCCGAGCTGCTCGCGCCGAATGTGGTAGGCACGCTCAAGGTGCTGTTGCGCCTGGCCGAACTCGCCGATGTTCCGGTATGTGATTCCCAGGGTATGACGAATCGAAGCCTCTACGAGCGGTTCCTTCTCGAACTTATATTCCAGTTTCTGCGACGCGGCGTCCAGAAACGAACGCACGGTGACTTCCCGCCCCTGGGCAACGTAGGGGTCCGCCCAGGCCAGCAGGTCGTTGCGCAGAAAGTCACTGACCGCCTCCGAGGTCTTTGCCTGCCGCTCGGCTTGGTCGCGGGCCGCCAGCGCATCGGAGCGGGCCCGAGCCGCCTTGGCGGCAAACACCGTCGAGACAATGATCCCCGCGACCAGGACAGTCGCCACCGCCGCGACACCGGCTACCAGCACCCGATTTCGATAGACAAACTTTCTGAGATGATACGCCGCCGATTCAGGACCGGCAATCAGTGGAACGCCGTTCAAGTAGTTTTCGACGTCGTCGGAAAGCTCGGAGACAGATCGATAACGACGCGTGCGGTCTTTCCGCATCGCCTTGAGAGGAATCCATTCGAGCTCCCGGCGCAGCCGTCTGGCGAGGTTGGCGACGTCGGTGCCACGACTTTCGGCAACCCTCGCAGCCTCCTGCCCGAGGTTTGTCAGTCGCGTGCTCGGCTTCTTTGGGTCCTGCTCGCGAATGACCTTTCGGATGTGATCCACGCCGCCTTCGCGAAGCGCCTGGGCATCGAACGGCAGCGCGCCGCTGAGAAGCTCGTAAAGCAGTACGCCCAGCGAATAGACGTCCGAACGGGTGTCAATGTCCTGCGCGCCCATCTCGGCCTGCTCCGGACTCATGTACTCGGGCGTCCCGACAAACTGGCCCAGCTCGGTATAGAGCGTCCGTTCCGTCAAGGGCTGCGTGACGGCCTTGGCAACACCAAAATCAATAATCTTGACGGTCGCTTTCCGGCCCTGGACGGACACGAGAATGTTCGACGGCTTAATATCCCGGTGAATAATGCCCTTCTGGTGGGCGTGCTGGACGCCTTCGCACGCCTGCCGGAACAGGTGCAGCCGTTCTTCGACCCTCGACTTCTGCCGGTCGCAATGCTCGATGATGGGGACGCCCTTGACGTTCTCCATCACAAAATAGGGCAGACCCGCTTCCGTTGCTCCGGCGTCGAACACGGGGGCGATATTCGGGTGGTCCAGCATGGCTAGCGCCTGGCGCTCGGCCTCAAAGCGGGCAATCACCTGCCTGGTATCCATCCCGGGTTTGATGACCTTCAGTGCGACGCGGCGCTTTACGGGCTTGTCCTGCTCTGCCAGATAGACAATGGAAAAACCGCCCTCACCAAGAACACTGAGCAGCCTGTAAGGACCGATCTGGCCGATAGGCTCTTTCCCTGAGCTTGCGAAAGAACTAGTCGCGCCGGCCTCTATGCCGGTCGGCTTATCATCATTTCCTGAGTTAGCGTCGATCATTCGCAGCCCTTATCAACCACGGTGGATGCTCTGGCAGCTTTACCCGGTAAGACGTTCATAAAATGGCAAAAATTCTAAAATCCCAAAAAGAATTTGACTGCGCCGCGGGCGGCCCATACTATAGGGGACTATCATGATGGCGTCAAGGTGGGCGCAGATTTTTGCCGGTGCGTGTGCGCCTGAAAGTGTTTGTCAGAAGGAGTTGCGATGGCCTCAATTATCATCACATCCGGGGAGCAGAAAGGCGAGTATCTGCCGCTCGGCAGGCGGACCAATGTGATTGGAAGAGCCGAGGCCCTTCCGATACAGATCCTGGACGACCTGGTCTCTCGCAAGCATCTGCGAATACGTTATGATGAGAAGACAAAGGAACATGCCGCCGAAGATATGGACAGCAAGCACGGCGTGTTCATCAACAACCGAAAAATCACCGGGCTGACACCCTTGAAAGAAGGGGACCTGATCCGTATCGGCCAGACCGTCTTGATGTTCACCGAGAAGGACTTCGACGACAGTGAAAGTGCCCTGGCCCACTACAAGAAAGCCGGCGAGCGCCAGCGCCCCACGATGATCGAGTGAATTGAGAACGTAGAGTGTCCATTCTACATTCTAAACATTCTCCCGGGTGATTCTGGCCCCGAGGGGATTCAGCCTTTCCTCAATTCTTTCATAGCCCCGATCGATGTGATAGACCCTGTCGATTGTTGTCGTTCCCTCGGCAGCCAATCCAGCCAGAACCAGCGCCGCCGATGCCCGCAGGTCCGACGCCATGACCGGAGCGGCGATGAGTTTCCGGACTCCGGCGATAATCACAACCGGCCCTTCCTTGCGCAGGTTGGCCGCCATGCGATTGAGTTCCGCAACGTGCATGAACCGGTCGGGAAAGACCTTTTCAATGACGACACTGTTGCCTTCGCCCAGCGACAGCAAAGCCATGAATTGAGCCTGCAAATCGGTGGGGAAACCCGGATAGGGCTGGGTGGTCACGTCCGCCGTCCCGATTGGGCCCCGGCGGCTGATGACACATCCCTGCCCCTCAGCGTCAATCGTCACGCCCATGTTCCGCAATCGGTCAACGACCGCCATCATATCATCCAGACGGCAGTTTTCGATTCGCAGCTCGCCCGCCGTGATGGCGGCAGCCACCATAAAAGTCCCGGCCTCGATCCGGTCCGGGACGACTTCATACTCTACAGGATGTAACTGTTCGACGCCGTCGATCATCAGCCGCGGCGAGCCGATGCCCGCTATCCGCGCACCCATTTCGTTCAGACAGTTTGCCAGGTCCGCTATCTCCGGCTCGCAGGCCGCCGATTCGATGATCGTCCGCCCCCTTGCCAAAGTGGCCGCCATCAGCACATTGGCTGTGCCGAGCACGGTCGAGCCGAACGGACCGCCCATGAAAATGTCCTTGCCTGTCAGACCGTCCGGGGCCTCGGCGATGATATAGCCGTTCTTGAGATGGACTTGCGCGCCGAGCTCCTGCAGGCCCTTGATGTGAAGGTTGACGGGCCTGTCCCCGATCGCGCAGCCGCCCGGCATCGAGACCTCCGCCCTGCCGCAGCGGGCAAGCAGCGGACCCAGGATACAGATACTGGCCCGCATCCTGCGGACAATCTCGTACTCGCCGACCGGATTGTCGATGACCGTCGAATCGATGCTCAGCCTGCCGTCGTCTTCTCGGACGATCTTACATCCGAGGCGCTCAAGCAGCTCGACACACACGGAGATATCTGAGAGGCGAGGCACGGCCCTGAGAGTCGATTTGCCTGCGCCCAGAATAGTGGCGGCCATGATCGGCAGAGAGGCGTTCTTCGAGCCATTGACACGAACACTGC
Organism: Sedimentisphaerales bacterium; assembly: GCA_035529475.1. Classification (GTDB taxonomy): domain Bacteria; phylum Planctomycetota; class Phycisphaerae; order Sedimentisphaerales; family Anaerobacaceae. The sequence continues at coordinate 16,006 of DATKWR010000709.1, forward strand.
CGGAAAGCCGAACCGGTCCTTCGACGCGAAATACATCCATGGTCTGTCTTCCTTCGGCCCGCCGCGCGGCGCGCCGGACTTTGCAATTGACAATTAACAACGGACAATCGAGAATTCATAGTATATGTTCAGCAATGATCGGTCAATGGAATATGTCAGGACTCTGACGGCGGAGCACTGGATTTGTCTGGCGGGGCTGATATTGCTGGCTTATTGGCTGCTGAGAACGTCCCTCGGCGTCAAGGCCCTGGCCGGCTCGATGCCCCGTCGCAATAGCATGCCTGTTTATCTGCCCCTGATTCCGCTGTTCATCTGGTTCGGACCGGTTCCGATGGCCATCCTGGTCGCCCAGGAACTGACGGGAGATTCCTCCCGGAAAGGATACCTTACCATGCCGGCGGATTGGCAAAGCGCCTTTCTGAATAATTGCATTTTCATCGTCGGCGGGATAGTGACAACGGCGGTGATTCTTCTTCTGGCCAGGGCGCATTTCGCCCGGCGACTAAGGGGCTTCGGCCTGAATATCAAAACTGTTCCGGCCGATTTTCTCGGTGCCCTCGTGAATCTGCTGGCCGTCTGGCCGCTCATCATGGCGGCCATCGTCATCACACTGTTCTTTGCACAGCATATTTGGGGACAGGACTACCAAATGCAGCGGCATCAGGAGCTGAAGCTCATAACCGAATATCCCCAGTTGCTGCTGCGAATTACAATTGTTGTGGTTGCTGCGGTCATAGCCCCCTTGCTCGAAGAGCTGCTGTTTCGGGGACTCGTGCAGACTATGATACGCTCCTTGCTGCAAAATTCGGTCCGGGGTCATGTCACGGGCCCGGCCTGGTTGGCAATCGCCGCCAGCTCCGGACTGTTTACCCTCATGCACGCCAACGCGGGACATTGGCCGGCATTGTTCGTTTTGGGCGCGTGCATGGGTTATGCTTATGAGAAGAGCGGCTCTTTATTTCGACCTATCTTTATCCATGCACTCTTCAACACGGCAAGCATTGCAGCCGCCTTGAGTCAGTCATGAGGGCGGGCCTGTCCCTATCAATTGGAAAATCGCCGATTCCAACTTCGATTTTGCAAAAGTTCAGCTTTACATGTGGAGGTTCCCATGCACCGCCAAACATCTTGTGACTTGTTCAGGAGCACAAAATCGTCTTTTCATATCCGGCTCTTTTCTTCGGCATTCGTGTTGTTGGGCCTCATCGCCAGCCAGACCGCCGCGGCGGGGCACGTCGTTACGTCGCCGGATGGAAATGTCGTTGTCACATTCGAGGTAAAAGACGTGGAGGGGCAGCGAGATTGTTTGACCTACGCGGTAACATACGAGAATCAGCTTATCGTTATGGACTCACGTCTGGGATTTGCGATCAAGGGAAGCTCGCCGCTGGAGGCCGGCTTTGATGTCCTTAACACCTTCGAGAGCAGCAACGACAATACATATTCGCTCGTCTATGGAGAGCGCAAGAGCGCCCGGGACCACTACAACCAGCTCGTCGTCGAGCTCAAAGAGAGCCGTCCGCCCCATCGGCGGCTTGGCCTGACGTTTCGCGCCTACAACGAAGGGGCGGCCTTCTGCTGCACCGTACCCGAGCAAGGCGCTCTGAGAGATTTTGTCATCGCGGCCGAGAGAACACAGTTTCGTTTTGCCGCAGACCATACAGCCTGGGCCGTGTATTCGGCCCAGGGCCGGTACGCCGAGGTACCGCTCAGCAAGATCAAGAAGGATTGCGAGAGGCCGCTTACAATTCAGCTCAACGATGGGCTTTTCGCGGCGGTGGCGGAAGCTCGGCTGGTGGACTATGCGCGAATGCGCCTCTCACCCGACGG
>DATKWR010000710.1:0-2104 GCA_035529475.1 Sedimentisphaerales bacterium
GATGGCTTTGGGACCACGACAAACGGCTCGACGATAGGCTATACCGAGGCGTTCCAGCCCTCGATGGAGAAGACCATTGTTTTTGACGGCAAGCAGTCTGTGCCCCTTTTCTATAACAACACCACGGCGAGCCTTTCAGAGGTTACGGCGAATGTTGCGAATCTCCAGGCAGGCCAGAATTGGACCATGTATGGCATAAAAGGCTTGACGCTGCGATTCTATGGCGATCCGAATAATGTCCCGCAGCAGTTGTACGCGAAGGTCAACGGCGCCAAGGTCATGTACGATGGTGATGCCCAAGGCTTGAGGCTAAAGGGCTGGCAGATGTGGTATATCGACTTGGCTTCGCTCGGTGGGAATCTGAGCAACGTTACTACGCTGACGATCGGCTTTGAGCGAATCGGAACAGTTGGCGGTCAGGGCATGGTCTTGCTTGACGGGTTCCGGCTGTACTCCTATGAGCGTCAGTTAATCACGCCGGCGGATCCCGGTACGACGGGTTTGCAGGCCCAGTATCAATTTGAAGGCAACGCCAAGGACAGCTCCGGAAACAATCGCAACGGCACGCTCCAGGGCGGTCCGCTGTTTGTCGCCGGCAAGATCGGCCAGGCCATTAAGCTCGATGGCACCAAAGATTTCGTCCAGATTGACAGTTCCTTCGAGTTGCCAGTGTACTCGATCTCTCTGTGGTTCCGCATTGACGGCGGCACGGGAAGCCGGGATCTGCTCTCGCTGTACAATTCAACGGGTGGACACGGCATTATATTGGAGCTGACAAGTGCGAACCAGTTGCGCTATCTTCATCGATTTCCTTTTGGTTCGTCGGCGTCAGCAGGTACCAATATCTACAGCAGCGACTCGTACGCCGACGGTGCGTGGCATCATGCTGCCGCCGTCAAGTCGGCAGAGATGATGACGCTTTACATCAACGGCCTGCCGGTAGGAACGCTTGGTGACAGTACACAGTTTGATCAGCCTGTGACGATGGTTATGGGCATCCTGAACCATAACAATCCGTCCCGGTTCTTCCCTGGCGCCCTTGACGAAGTGTATATCTACGACCGCGTGCTGCCACCAGAAGAGATTGGGTCTCTTGCTGGTCGAACTTTGCCATTTGACAAGCCATTTTGACAGGATGTTGATATGATGCCTTTGTTTTCCGCTTTCAGGAGCCGGGAGGCAGAGTGCATTGACCTCGGGGCCTGTACCGATGAGCTCGGTATTGGCCCCGGTTGTTTTCGGTGCGAATCAGACCATCCATTTAGAGGGCTGAACCGGATGTCGTGCACTTCGTATATTCTCTGCACAAAGAAAACGGGCCTTGCCCAGCTTGGTTGGAACTCGCGGCCAGAGGAATCTGGACGTGAAAAAGGCAAGGCCTTGGCTATTAGAGTACCTTCAACTCTATGGTTCTTCTACCCCGGTGTCAATTGTGGTGACTACGTGTTTTTGCGAAAATTCCCTGACAAACAGCGGAAAAGGGATGAGAATGGCCGGGAGGGGGTATCATAGGCCGGGTGGAGCGGGATTCGATAAAGAAGATGCTGCAAAAGCGTTGGCCGTCAGTGTGGGAACCGCAGATTCTCCTTGACGCGGATAGGGCGGATTTGGTACAAATCAGTATGGGCGCGGCTGACAATCTGCGAGCTATCGGGGATAGTTTGTGTCAGCATACGCGATACCTTCGCTGTTCCCAGATCAGCCGTGACAGGGAAATGGCGTACGCTGGAGATAAGGGTATTTGCTGAATGTGCAAACGAGTGTTTGTGTTATTGAAGAAAGGAGGTTGTGTTAAATCAGGTCATAATACGTGTTTCGGGCAGACGTTTCTCAAAGCACAGTCGAGGAGTCTCGCTGTGGGTCTTTCGTTTCAACGCTTTTTCTAAAGGAGGATTATCATGTGTAGAAGACTGATCTGTATGATTTCTTTTATTCTGGTGCTGGGTCTCGTTCTGGCCAATGCAGCCAACGCGGCTGACCCTGATCTTTTGGGCTGGTGGAAGCTCGACGAGAGCTCCGGGACCACCGCCTATGACTCAAGCGGCAACGGGTACGATGGTATCCTCAATGGCGATCCACAGTGGGTGGCCGGAAAGTACGGCGG
>DATKWR010000711.1:0-2519 GCA_035529475.1 Sedimentisphaerales bacterium
CCAGTGGCCCCGCCGGGGAAACGGCTGGCGAATACGCCCGCCAAATCGGCCTGACTGATGCTATCAGCCTTGACCCACACCGCGACAGTGAAAGCCGCATACGTCTGGTCTCCGGGCAAGGAGTGGGTAACATAGTCATCGACGCCGTCGAAATGCAGCGCCTTTCCATATTTCCCGTCCACCCATTGTGGATTGCCATTGAACGTGCCATCGTGGCCATTGCCCGCTGCGTCCAAAACTGTGCTACTGGCCCCTTCATTAAGCGGCCAGTACACCAATAGTCCTGTAGTGATATCTGCGTTCGCCACGCCTGCGGCTGACCCCAGCACTAAAACAAAAGAAATCAAATAAACCAGTTTTCTGAACATAATAATCCTCCTGCACAAAAAGAGTTGGTAAAAAGAAACATCAACAATGAGTCTGTTTTCGTTGCGCTTTGAGATTTGTCTGCCCAGGCATCTTTCGTGATTTGATATCATCTCCTTCCTTCCACAACCCCAAAACCCGTCTCGGCAGTTTGCCAAGAACCTTATCTCCGGAGCATGCAACTCCGGTGGTCGCGGCCAATTTGGGAGAACCATGACTGCTGCGCGTGCTCTCCCAGGCCTATGCCCCTGACAGCTCGCAGATTGTCAGTCGCGTCTTTCCTAATTTATACCAAATCCGCCCTATTGGGGTCAAGAAAGAACTCCCGAATGGACAACTCCGGGCCCGTACTGAGTCAATCAGTACAGGCCCGGAATTGATCCAAATCACAATTCAGCCGAAACAGTCTGTGCTCCTACGGAGTAATTCTCGGCCGATACAGCCGGATGTCGTCGAAGTACATCTGGCCGGCGCCGCCCGGTGCGGTGGTATTAGCTCGGGTGCCGAAGCCGATTGTGATGCTGGTCACATTCGTCAGGTTCACGCCCTGACCCGCGAACGTCTGCAACGGGCTTACCCACTCGGTCCAGGTGGCTCTCTGGACGGCGGCAGGATCCGTGTGATAGACCACCGCGGTCCCGTTAAGAGCGACGTACATCGGCTCGGCGGCGTTGGCCGCATCGCCTCTGAACCACAGCGTCAATTCGGTAACACCTTCACGGGTCCAGTCGCGCCCGGCCGCCAGGGTCATGGTGGCTTCGGAGAACTTGAAATTGTTGTCGTAGGCTAACGGCATGGCCTGATCGCCGCCATGAACGTTAGTGCGCTCGGTCAGAGGAATATCCAGATAGCCCACCAGAGCGCCGTTGGTCGTGGTGCCGAAGCCGTCGATCCATGTCAGATAGATTCGGTTGCTCGCCGGGTCGGTTTCGTCGAGGTCGTTATAGGATTCAATATCATCGACGATGAGGAAGTCGGCCGTAGTGAAGCTCCAGACCGCGCCCTTCCACGGACTGTCCGGGTGGACGTCATTGATCTCATCGACTCGCCAGTAGTAGGTGGTATTCCAATCGAGCACGCCGGCAGAGAAGTCGGTCAAGGTCTGTCGGCCTCGATAGATGGCTGCGGTACTGGTATCTGCACCTGCAACGGCGGCTGCATCCGTGCCGAAATACACGTCGTGCCCAGCCGCGTGGTCGCCTGCAACCCACGCGAGCGTAGAGGTCTGGCTCACATCGACGGCCCCATTGCCCGGCTTGGGTGAACCGGCGCGTACCGGTGGGGAGAACGCCGCAGCGGGGATAATTCCCTTGGGCTGATGTGCGCTTTCCCAGAGAAGCTGTGCTGAAGCGCCTGCGTCATTGTTGTAAGACCACATTTCTACCGTGCAGCGCTGGCCGGCCTGCAGCTCGATGGGAGCCGACCGGTACTCGTTCAGCCGGAAGACGTCCCATCGATTGATCACCAACTGGTCGTTGATCCAGAGCTTCACGCCGTCCTCAGTGACCGCATAAAACCTGTAGGGTTCCGAGAAGGCAATTTCCAGCTCGCCGCGCCATCGTACGGAGTAGGTATCAGGCGCCAAAACGTTGGGATCCGGTGACGTGTTGCCCCAGCTAAAGTCGATACCCGGGTCGATGCGTGTCAGCGCGGGCTCACCGATCAGGTTGATATTGTTGAAGTATTCCCCTTTGAGGCCGCCGCCGAGAGACGTTGTGCTGAAGCTCCAAACGTCGCCTCTGATTGTTGTGGCGCCGTCGAACTCATCTACCCGCCAGTAGTAGGTCTTATCTAATTCAAGGGCCGCCGGATCATATGTCGGAGCCGTCAAGGGCGCGCCACCCGTGGCGCTGTCAACGTCTTCAAAACGACTGCCGAAGTACACATAGTGCAGTTTGGCGCCGAACGCGGGCATCCAGCTCAGGGTCGTGTCCAGTGCGATGAACCTGGCTCCATCAGCCGGTTTCGGATCGTAGGCCTTTTGGGCGGGAATTGTGAAACTCCAAACGTCGCCTTTCCATGGACTGTCGGGGTGCATATCGTTCACCTCATCGACTCGCCAGTAGTAGGTCGCGCCAAACTGAAGGCCTTCCGGGGCGGGGAAACCCGGGAATCCGATCACCTGAGAAGCAGACGTCGTACTGCCGACAAAC
>DATKWR010000712.1:0-2776 GCA_035529475.1 Sedimentisphaerales bacterium
GGCCTTGACCTTCTGTATCGGTTCGATCATGTCAAATAGGCGCAGCACGTCCAGCAGGTCGCCGTCAGCATCTCCCAAAGTATGATGAAAACAAAGAATCGTGGGTGTGTTGTCGGACTCTCTGAGATAGTTTTCGAGCCACTGCCTCTGGGCTTTTCCCAGGAGCCCTTGCACTTTGTCCGTGTAGAGCAGCGAATCCAGGACAATAAGCCGGACCGGCCCTTTGTTGATTACAACCACGTGTTTGCCGCTGACGGGTCGTTTCTGTCCAGAAGTCCGTTCAAACGTCTTGAGGAAGTTTTCACGATTGTCGTGGTTGCCGAGTCCCATGAAGACAGGCGTCTTCTCAACGAGCGGATCCAGCAGACTCTTGAGATTGGCATAATCGCCCAGTTCACCCGTCAGCCTGGCTAAATCGCCTGTGATGACCACCGCATCCGGCGAACACGAGGCGACGTCGGGGACGACTTTCAGCAGGTTCTGGTGTGGATAAAACCCCCGGTAATTGTTCTGGACGTCTGCGGGGATGTGGGTATCGGACAAAAGTGCGATCCGGGCGACCTTCTGGGCGCCTGCATCCGCGCCGAGGCTCTCCATCGGACCTAACGCAAACACGGCCCCCACGACACCCAGACTGGTTGTGATAAAGCTTCTTCTATCCATGGACCTGAGCGAAGTCTCTCTCATGATTTTGACCTTCAACAAGCTCCTGGTTTGTTACATCACCACGCTCTCATATAACAGATGAAAGCTCGTAACTGCAAGCGCTGTTTCCGGGATTCTCTTGTCCTACGGCGAGAATACCGTATGGACTAAAGGAAAACGACATAGAAGATAACAACTCCAACCAGCACCAAACCGCCGGCGAGTTTCACTTCGGGGCTCGTTCTGACGTCCATGCCTTCACGAACGGGTAATTCCTTCGGTTTATCCAGGGGCTTACAGAACGTGATCAGGCCCATGATCATCAGGACGAGCTGGAATGTGACGGCCACCTGAATCAGAAAATGCAGCTCTCCGGAAAACGCCTGGAATATGCCGTAGATAGCCGGCCCGCAAATCAGCGCCGCTGTTCCGGCGATACCCGGCGCATTCTTGACCATCATCCCAAATACAAAGGCTGCCACCACACCCGGCCAGATATACCCCTGGAACTGCTGGATATACTGAAAGACCCCGCCAAATCTCGGATTGTCCAGCATGGGTGCCAGCAAGCAGCCTGCGACCATGAAGACTGCCGTCATGAGACGTCCTAAGAGCAACAACCGCTTCTGTGGGGCGTTACGGTCGATCATCCGGTTGTAAACGTCCATCGTGAAGATCGTGGAGGCGGAATTCAGCATCGAAGCCAGGGAGCTGATGACCGCGCCGGAGATGGCGGCGAACATGAATCCACGCAATCCCAGCGGGATGAGGTTACGAATCAGCATGGGAAACGCCTCATCGGGCGTCTTCATCTGGTTGCCGTAGAGCTGATAAGACATGATCCCCGGCATGACAATCGCGAACGGCACGATCAGCCAGAGAGCGCCGGCGAAGATCACGCCCAGTTGGCCGTCACGAAGCGTCTTTGCACCCAGATTGCGTTGCACGATAAACTGGTTCAAGCCGCAGTAATAGACGATGACAATCCACATGCCCGAGAATACACCCGTCCAGGGCAATCCTTCATGTCCGGCTGGGAGTATCATGTGGAGTTTGTCTGCATTTGTTGTCGAAAACATTTCCCAGCCGCCACAGGCGCGCAAGCCCAGAAAGAACGTAATAATACCGCCCAGAAGCAGTCCGCCTCCCAGGAACAAGTCGGCCCATGCCACTGCTTTCAATCCGCCCCAGACGGTGTAGCCCAGAGCAATCAGCCCAATGAGCCAGATGCCCCGGACCAGGGAGAGGCCGAACACCGTTCGCAGCGTAAGACCGCCGGAATAGAGGACCGCAGTCAGGAGAACCGCTACGTAGATCGCCACGGTTGTCAATGCCATAATTGCTCGCGTAGCTGAGTTGTAGCGGTATTCGAGGTATTCCGGCATCGTGTAGATGCCTGCTCTAAGAAAGCGCGGCAGCAAGGTAAAGGCAATGATAACGATACCGATACTTCCGAAGAGCTGCCAATTGCTAACCGCCAACCCTACGCTTCCGGCACTTTGTCCCGCCATGCCCACAAATTGTTCGGTCGAAATATTGGCGGCGACAATCGAAACCCCGATCAACCACCAGCGGAGACCTCGCCCGGCCAAGAAATAATCCTCGCTGGTTGACTCTTTTCTGCTCTTGAAAAGGCTGATCCCGATCACAAGAGCAAAAAAAGAGATGAAGATAATGATGTCAAACGCACTCAGATCCATTTGCGCTTCCTGATCTCAGTCGCACAGGCAACATTCCAAAGCCGTCTAACCATGGTTACTCAGTGACAAGACCTATCTCTGCAACGGAGGCGAATTTCTGCCCATCGAATCCGGCCAGCGCGACGAATCGCAGGAATCGCCCTTTTGCGCCCCTCTCGAAGGCAATGGTCTTTTGGTCCCGGCCTTTCTCGAAACTTCCCGACGCAGCGGGCTCGCCCCAACTCTGTCCATCCGCACTGATGTAAATCTCATATCTGTTGATCCAGCCGTTCGCCATGTCCTGCCGGGGTAGATACGTCAGACCCTTGATTTCGAGGTTCTCAGGAAGCTCGATCCGGATCTCGTGCGGATACGCGGGGGCGCCCTGGTCCCACGCGGTATGCCATATTGTATCGGGATTTCCGTCAAGGACATTCGCGGCCTCGTAGCCC
>DATKWR010000713.1:0-2004 GCA_035529475.1 Sedimentisphaerales bacterium
CTGTCCAGTGCGATCTGCCGGACGTCTTTTTTATTGACGTCCTTGACAATTGGCGCGACCAGGCCGTCGGGAACGGATATCGCCAGGCCGATGCCGATTGCCTCTGCCAGCCGGATTTCCTCGCCGGCGAGCTGGCCGGTCATGATCGGATATTTTTCCAGACCCGTTGCGACCGCTTTCAGGAGAAAATCATTGTAAGAGAGCTTCACATCGCCGGTTTCATTGAGTTTGGTTCGCAGCTCGACCAGGTCGGTGACATCCGCTTTCACGGTCAGGTAGAAGCACGGAATTTCCTGCTTGGATTTGAGCATTTTCTCGGCTGTGATTCTTTGCAGCCTGTTGATCGGTATGGTCTGGCCTGCTTTGGCCTCTGCGGCGGGAGCTGCCGGGGCGGCGGGCTTGGATGGTTTTGCGGCCGCCGCTTTTTGGACATCCTGCTCGGTAATCTTTCCGGCGGGGCCCGTGCCGGTTAATTTCGCCAAATCCACGCCGAGATCCGCAGCGAGTTTCTTCGCCCTTGGTGAGGCCATGATTCTGCCTGCCGGCTTAGCCGGCTCCGGCTCGGCATTCGCTGGTTGGGCGGCAGGAGCAGCTTCGGCAGCCGGCGCGGGTGCGGCGCCCGTTAGCGAATCGACAAAGCTCTGCGGCACATCTTCATCCCTGGCACCCAGAACTAAAACCGGCGCCCCGACGGGCAGCGTCTCATCGACTTTGGCAAGAACGTACTTAACGAAACCTTCGGCGGGCGATTCCATTTCAAGGGTCGCCTTATCCGTCTCTATCTCGAAAATCACATCGCCTTTTTTGACCTCGTCACCGACGTTGACCAGGCAATTTACAACGGTTCCCTCTTCCATTGTTTGCCCGAGCTGCGGTAATCTTACTTCTTTTGCCATTCTATATGATCCTCAATTGTTCGTATGTCGTTTTCCGAATACCCCCGGCAGTGCCGGGGGCTAAGTATTTACGAGTTTTTTTACGGCTTCTGCGATTGTCTCGACGCTTGGTATGCTCGCCAGCTCCAGCGGTTCGCTCATCGGCGGCGGCACATCGGCTGCGGCGAGATTCACCGGAGCCGCATCGAGATAATCGAAGCCGTGCGAGCCGTCACTGAATTCGTATTCCATGTACCGCCCGGCGATTTCTCTGCCGGCGCCGCAGGTGCAGAAACCTTCGCTGACTGTAATCAGCCGGCCCGTCTTGCGGACCGACTCGGCGACCGTATCGATATCCATTGGCTTGAGTGTTCGCAGGTCGATGACCTCAGCGTCGATGCCATGCTGCTCGGCGAGGATTCTGGCGGCCTCCAGCGACCACATCGCCATTCTGCTGTAGCTGACGATAGTAGCGTCGCTGCCGGGTCTCTTGATATCCGCCACACCCAGCGGGATAATATAATCGCCCTCAGGGACCGCGCCCAGTTGGCCGTATGTTGCTTTATGCTCGATAAAGACGACCGGGTTGTCGCTGCGGATAGCGGCTTTGAGCAGGCCCTTCGCATCATAAGGAGTCGAGGGCATTACGACATAAAGTCCCGGCGTGTGCATGAGCCAGGCTTCGAGAGATTCGGAATGGTGGGCGGCGATACATCTGCCGACGCCCCCTTCGGTTCGCAGAACCATCGGCACTTTCGCCTTGCCGCCGAACATGTATCGATTATAAGCGCCGACGTGGACGAGTTGGTCCATCGCGATTGTCACGAAGTCGACGTACATAATCTCGGCTACCGGCCTCATCCCGCGAAGTGCCGCGCCGACCGCTGCGCCGGTAATCGCCGCTTCGGAAATCGCTGTATCGATAATTCTGTCTGTGCCGAATTCGGTCAGCAGGCCGCGGGTCGCCTGGTACGCTCCTCCATAGAGACCGACGTCTTCGCCCATGACGATAACGTTCTTGTCCCGTCGAAGCTCCTCGGCCTGAGCGACCGAGACGGCCTGGCCTATGGTTATAACATCCATGCCGAACTTCGACTTGATTTCGTTGCCGGCTTCTTCGGTTGCCGCT
>DATKWR010000714.1:0-9127 GCA_035529475.1 Sedimentisphaerales bacterium
CGAATCTGAGGCTGGTTCATCCGATTGAACAATGCGACGTAGTCAACCTTTATCGTCGGTTTGCCGCACGAGAACCAGATTGCATACAGAATAAAGCAGAGAAGCAGCATGCCAATGACTTGGAATGTGCGCGCGACGACCGTTCGCCAGAGGGGCCGGCAGCGTTTCTTGGCCCGGCGTAGAAGAATCGCCAGCAGCTTCAGATCGCCGAACTCGGTGATGAACTGCCTGGCTTTCTTTTCCTTTTCCTGTTCCGTTGTGCAGCCCCTCAGTTCATCTTCAAAATGCGCCGTCAGTTCAGCCCGCACCTCCTGGCAAACCTTCCGCCGATACCGCATCTTTTTCACCAGCGCATCCAGGAAATCCACTACCGAGGGAGGAAGGTTCTGTGATTCTTTCTTATCATCTTCCGTTGCCATGATTGTGTCCTCACCTATTGCGGTTGACACGTGAATTCTGAAGGTTAAGCCGGAGCGAGTGCTCCGCCGAAGACAAGATTCAGGCCGGCGGTCAGCTCTTTAAGCTGGGCTCTTTGCCGGGCCAGTTCGCCTTCACCTCTGCTGGTGATGGAATAGTAACGCCGCTTGCGGCCGGACTGGCTGTCCTGCCACTTGCCTCTGATGAGCTTCTTGGCTTCGAGGTTGTACAGAAGCGGGTAGAGCGTGCCTTTGCCGAGCGTGAGGATCTCGCCGCTTCGCTGCTCGATGGCCTGGCTTAATTCGTAGCCGTACATCGGGCCGCCGGAAAGAATCTCCAGAACCACCACCGGGGCAATGCCCTTGAGCAACTGACTTTCAAACTTCATAAGAATCTCCTTCAAACCACGGGTTTCACCGGTTCAGTCGAGCTTTATTCCGTCTTGTATTGCATATTATGTTATACATACTATGTAATGTCAACTACAAAATGCCAAAAATTCAGACTTTTTTTCGGGCTGAGAGCCCTGCAGGAATCAAACTCGAATCGGGGGTATTCTGTACTGTGCCGAACGATGCTATAATCTGTTCCTGAAAGGCAGGCCTGATATGAGCGAAGAATTCATTGGTGAACCTATCGCGCCGGTCCCGGGCACGTTCGAGACTGCTGCGATGACCCGAGGCGAGCCGGCACTTCCCGGCCGATTCACCTGGCGAAGCCGGCAGTACGCAATCGGCGAAGTACTCGAAGTCTGGAAGGAAACGGGGCCTTGCAGAAGCGGCGGAGGCGAGCAGTATCTGCGCAAGCACTGGTACAGGATTAGAACGGGCGAGGGCCTCGTGATGACCCTGTATTTCGAGCGGCAGCCGAGATCCAAAAGCCGCAACAAGACGAGATGGTGGCTCTATGCCCTTGAGCGTCCCGAGAATGAGGGTCAATGAAGTTCCCAGGGCGCCCAGATATCTGCCGTTGCTCTGCGGCCAAAACGTATCGGCGGCCGGCCCACTTCAAAGGCTCCCAGGTCGGGGGCCTTGCCCGCGTAGTCATCGTTGAAATTCGGAATGACCACTCCCGAATCGATAATCGGATTGAGGACCGTCACTACCGGGTCGGTGAGCGTAACGGTTCTATCTCCTTGTTGCATCGGGACTTTGCCCCATTTAATCGCGGTTGTGGTTGACGAAGGATAGAACTCCAGAGCATACGATTTTATGAACGAGGGATTGCCTCCGATGCCGTGCCTTTCTCTGGCGATGCCGCGATCCATACCCGTGAACAGGTCGTAATCAAAGTCGAAAGGCGTCTCGACTTCTCGCGAAGACGTCAGCCGGCCCGGGCAGTCAAAGATGTTATTTCGCGTCACCGTGTTCGGGTTGACGTGGCCGCTGAAGACGTGAAACGCGCCCTTGGGTTGAAGAGCGGTGTTATGAAAGACGAACTTTCTTCCCCCGCCAAACTCATCCCGCTCGCCCACTTTTATCATGCTTCCGCCGAGGGGGTCCTGATGCGTGTGGCGGCTCTCTCCGAACACATTCCGGAAGATATACAAAGGTCCTTTGGATGTGCAGGCCGTGGCGATATGCTGAAAGGTTTTCTCGATATAGTTGTTCCATATCCGAACGTTCATGTTCGCCCCTTCGCTTTCGACGGCATCATCCCAGACATTGGCAATGATGTTTCCATAAATATCCGAGTCGCGATTGGGGCTTCCTTCGAAACTGAAATTGGACCCACCACCGATGCCGTCATTGTAGCCGTGATCTTCCGTGGATCGAATCTCGTTGTAGCGAATGACGTTTCCGCCGCTCGAATCGATGAGGCTGATTCCCTGGGGGCCCGAGGGATGCCCCGTGTCCCAGTCGTTCGAAGCGCCGCGAGGGTTCTCGATCAGGTTGTGCTGGATCGTCAGATTGCCCGCCCCTCGCTGAGCGTAAATCGCGCTGTCCGAGCCGCCTTCGTTGCCGTACGTCCTCGGGCCGCCTATTCTGCCCCAAAACGTGAAATGGCAGTTTTCGATGACAACGTCGTGACGTTGTGATTTGATCGAGAGGCCGTGAATCGCAGCGTTCCTGAATTCGACTCCGCGAACGATGACATAGTCGGCGTCAATTACGCAGGTGTAGTCTTCTGCATTTCGAGCGTCGATCGTTGCTCTGGAGCCTTCCGCCGGCGTAATCAGGTGATAGGCTTTTGCAGAACCGGATTCGGTAATCACGATCGGTTTTGATTGGACGCCGCTTTCGAGATAGGTAATCTTGCCAATGGCAAAGCGATCGTCCCTGGTCTCGCACGTCAGCTTGCGGCAGGTGTTGTTGACCGTGATTTCAACGGTGTAGCTCGTATGCGGCTGTAGCCCTACGATACTTCCGCGATATTCGTTGTCGCGAGGATCGTAAGCAAGGGGATAACCCTGCCGCCACGCCGATTCGCCGTTTTCCCTGAACCGGACGTTGCACTGTCCGAGGTCGGGCGACTTCAGGTAGAGCCCGATACATTCATACGTCGCGACGGCATGGAAAGTATTTTCACCGGCGCTGTAGGATCTTGAAACGACCGCTAAAGGAAGCAAGAGAGTAAACAGTAGATTGATGCGCCGCGAGAACGCGTTCATAGAAAGACTCCTGCAAAGCAAAATCAAAGCCGATGGTCCGACTGGGCCCGATGATATCAAGCGGATAGCGCGTGTCAAGTCCGGGACCCTTGCGGCTGACGGAGAGTCGTGCGATCCCGGCTGCCGGTGGCGGAATTTTCCTTGATGTTGCGGCGGAGTCGTGTTATCATTTTAGTAGATACGTAGGATGAGCAGGTTCTCCTGCCCATGCCGTTCCTTTCTTGGTTCTGGCGAAAAGTAATAGGAGTGGAGAAATGATGAAGAAAATTCGGATTACAACGTGGGCGATGGCGTTGATTGTTCCGCTGGTCCTGGCGGGGTGCTACCGGACCGAGCGCGAAAGTCTCAGAACCGCCCTGGCTGAGACGCAGCGAGAAAGAGACGACCTCAAAGCGCAGGTGGAAGATGCAGTTCAGGCGCGCGACCAGTTGCGGGTACAGGTGGACGAGCTCACCAGGTCTCGCGACCAGTTGCAGGAGAAGTTCACCGAACTTGCCGGCTCGCGCGACGAGCTGAAGAAACGCGTTGATGGGCTTACGCTCTCTCGCGATGCGCTTCAGGAGCAGGCCGAGAAGCTCAGCAAGTCGCGCGATGCGGCCGCCGCCGAGGCGCAGGCCGCCCAGCTCAGGATTGACGAGCTTGCGAAGAAGCTGCAGGGCGAGACCGAGAAGGTCCGAGAGCTGCAAGGTCAGCTCAAGCAGGTCCAGCAGGCCATTGCGGAGCTCCAGAACAAGTTCAAGCTGTAAACGTACCAGCGGCTCGGCGGGTATTCTTAGAGTGTTGTGGGGTGGGGCGATGCCCCCCTATGAAGTTTTTTTCTTGTTTCCCTTCTTGAAGGAAGTCATTATGAGACGGTGGAGATTGTGGATTCCGGTTGTGTGTGCGGCGGTAATCGGCCTTGATGTGCTTCTGGTCTGTGGCGGGCAGTCGAGTAAAACCAGCGACGCGTTTCGTCGGGAGTTCATCGAGAACTTCCAGCGCACCGGGCTGAACACGACGCCCGGCGACGCCATGATGTTGCGCATACTTGTCGAAAGCGCAAGGCTCAAACGCGGCGTCGAGGTCGGCTCGGCCAGCGGCTTCGGAGCCGTCAATATGGGGATTGCCTTCGAGCGCACCGGCGGGCACCTCTATACGCTTGAAATCAGCCCCCAAAGTGCGAAAGAATGCCGGGACAATCTGCAAAAGGTCGGCCTGGAGAATACGGTCACCTGCATTGAGGGTGACGCTCTGAAGACCTTGCCGACGCTGGAGGGCGAGTTCGATTTCGTGTTCATCGACGCGTTGAAGAGCGATTACCTGAAGTACTTGAAGATTCTCGAACCGAAACTCAAGCCGGGGGCCGTCGTGGTCGCCGACAACGTGATTAAATCAGCCCGGGCGATGAAGGACTTCCTGGACTACATACAGAACAGCCCCGACTATGACACAGTTACCATTCGGGCCTCCATGGAGAAAAACGACGGCATGACGGTCAGCTACAAGATCAGGTAGAGCCGCATACTCTTCATTGGTTGTCTGTTCGAGATTCGAGATGAAACGCTGTTTTACGACGAGCCTGGTCGGAAGTTTCTTGATGATGTTCAGTCTCTCCGGCCTGGATGCGTATGGGCAGTCGCTCGAGCTTCGCACCGAACGGCAGGAGCAGCACTATCAGGTAAGAATCCTGCTGGCCGGCAAAGATGTTCTCAATTCGCCGCCGGAAGGCCTTTGGTCGATTGCCACGCAGTGGAAGGAAAGTTGGCCTGCGGCTTGGATTCACGCCGGACCGACGGAAATCCAACGCGAGGGCGACTGGACGATTTTACGGGGCGCCCTCGAAACGCCGGCGGGGACCTGGAAGCTCTCGGATTCGTATCGAGTTGAGAATGGCGTCGTCAAGTGTGTGCGAAGGTTCGCTTGGCAAGGGTCCGAAACGGCGAAGTTTGTCACGCTGTCCGTTCGTTTTCAGTGTCCCGGCAAAGGTTCGAAGGTCTTGCTGCCCGGCATCTTGTACTACGGCAACCCGTCCGGGGCAAAGAGCGGGCGCGTGCCTGTTTATTCGAGCCAAGCCGGAGAGGAAGCCCTCTTCGAGGAGCATCGCCTCCCCATGCCCTACGCCAGTTTGGAATGGTCCGGCGGCGAGGGCCTGCTCGGAACGGCGATCCATTCACTGCCCTCGCCCGTTCCGTATGGCAACCTGAACGATCAGTGGTGGTCGATGGGACTGACCGCCGGCGAGAATGGAACGGAGCTGGTTCTTTTATCCGGCCCGTGCGCCTCCAACGGCAGACGCAGCGTCATAAAAGCATCGCAGCGTGGTTTTGTCCCATACGATAACGCTTACCTCAACGTGCCCCCGGGCGCAATCATCGAAAAGACGTTCTATTTGCAGGCGTACGATGTGTCCGCCAAAGGCTCGGGATTCCAGCGTCCCACGTGGACCTCTCTCGATCTGTTCCGCCCCTACAGCGTCGAAGGGATGCCTGCCTTTCGCGAGATTATCGAAGCCAAGTACCACTACGCCAAGACCCGCTGGTACGAGGATGGACCGATAGCAGGCTTTAAGAAATATCCCGATCGCGACTTCTTCGTGTTCGGCTGGTGCGGACAGGCGGCTTCGCCGGGCTATGCACTGCTGGCCCTGGAGAACGAGCTTGCGGACGCCAAATCACGCGAGATGGCAACGAAGTCTCTTGACTTTCTTTCCACGGCGGAATTCTACGACCAGGGCTTCTACACGTGGTATGACTGCAAGCAGAAGAAATGGACGCAGGGCGGGAGGCGCCCTGAATTGCTCTCCCAGGGCCAGGCCATGCTGAATTTCGCCAACGCGATTCGCGCCGGCAGGGCGAAGGGATTGGATGTCTCCCGCTGGGAGGACTTCCTGCGCAAGGCGTGCGACTTCCACACCAAAAGGATTCTCTCTGACGATTGGAATCCGCTTTCGACGAACGAGGCGTTCTTCATCGCGCCGTTGTGCAAGGCATATCAGCTTTTGGGCGCCGAAATGTATCGCCGAGCCGCCGAAAAAGCGGGCAAGCTGTACGCGTCGAGACACCTGACTATGGACGAGCCTTACTGGGGCGGGACGCTGGACGCCAGTTGCGAGGACAAAGAGGGCGCCTTTGCCGCATTCCAGGGATTCCTGGCGCTTTACGAGCTGACGCGCGAGCCTGAATATCTCAAATGGGCGCAGCACGCCTGCGACGTGGTACTGACATACATGGTAGTCTGGGACATTGATCTGCCCGCCGGCCGTTTGCGCGATCACCGCTTCAAGACCCGGGGCTGGACGGCCGTCTCGGTGCAGAACCAGCATATCGACGTGTTCGCCGTGCTGATAACGCCGGACATCTATCGATTGGGCCAGTATCTGAACAGGGACGAGCTAAAGAAGCTCGCGATCCTGATGTACCGCAGTTGCGGCCAACTCATCGACCCCTACGGAAGCCAAGGCGAGCAGCCGCACCATACCAATTATGCCCAGCACGGCAAGTTCGCCCAGCGTTTGATGTCGGGCGACATTTCAGGCATCCGCGGCGACTACGTCGAGGAATGGACCGTCTTCTGGATCACCGCCCAATTCCTGAACGCCGCCGCCCAGTTCAAGGAGCTTGGCCTGCCCCTCACGGATTGAAGCACCGCCAGGTTAGGACACCAGCACGCTATCGCTATCCTGCCTGCGGTGAATTTTTCTTGCCATCCGGTCTCCAATCTGTTACTATACATACCAAAAGGATTATGGGGATTTTCAAATGCCGACGGTCTTAAGAATTGGCCCGTACCGGCTGTATTGGCACAGCCACGAGCCGAACGAACCTCCTCATATCCACGTGGATCGAGAACGTTACTCTGCGAAGTTCTGGCTGAGACCCGTGCAACTGGCACGCAATATTGGGTTTGCTGCTCACGAACTCCACGGCATCGAGCGATTGGTGTTGCAGCATCAGGATGAGCTCTTGGAGGCATGGCATGGGTATTTTGGCGCCGAGCGCTGATGAACGGGTTAAATCCGTCAGATCGGATGACGACACCCTGAGTGTTGACTTGATGGATGGCCGGACTATTACGGTACCCCTGGCATGGTACCCGAGACTTCTGAACGCCACGCAGGAGCAGCGAGACCACTGGGAACCTTCGGGCGGAGGCTACGGCATTCACTGGCCCGACGTTGACGAAGACCTCAGCACCGAAGGATTGCTTCGCGGTTCCCCCGCCCCCAAGAGCCAGTTCATCGAAGCAAAGCCGTGACAGGTGTGTTTGTCTCTCCGGTCAATGACGCGAATCAGGCGCGACTGTAAGTCGGCACCTGCATCCGGCGCGTTGGGCTCATTTCGACACCTCGTGCGAGTATTTTACCCACGCCGCATGAAAGCGAGTTCCCTGTAGCGATTTGCCTATGTTGTCTTGCCCCCGTACCATGACGTAGATCCCCCCAAGTATTTGCAGGAATGACGACGCATCGAGCGTTGCATAGTCGAACGACGGCCACAAGACTTTCACCGCGATGACAAGACCTACGATTGTCTCGGTGACTCCGTAGGCAAATCGCCAACGTCCCCGACACCAGAACAGTCCAGCACCGGCGAAGGCAATGCCGATCAGAGTGCCCCACACGGGAACGGTTCGCACGATGTCACGGAAAAAGTGCCAGACGAGGATGACGAGTCCGGACACCAATACGCCAAGACAAAGCCCGAGAACCAAACCTCGCGTCTGCGCACGCGACACGATGCGCGCCTGCACGTCCAACCTTGGGACAGTCGTGCCCGCAAGCGCCTTTGCTCTGACCTCCTCCAATCCCCACACCGTTAGGTTGTTCTTCTCAGCCAAGCGACGTAGCGGTCTGTCTTCTGTTGCAATGAGGATGTCCTTGCCCTCCTTCTTCAGGTCCAAGGCGGTGGCAAGAACGTCTGCATCACCCGCTGACATCCGGTGCGTACGCATGAGCTCGCCTTTGGCAATTGTTGGCTCGGTACGGATAATGCCTTCTTTGACGGCATCGCGATACAAGCCGGATAGCGAGCCAGTTCGAGACGCGGGGCCGAATGATCCGGCCTGCATGAGCTCAAGTTGGACGTCGAACGGAACCACCAATTGCAGATCAGCCAGCCGTCTCGAGAGAATCTCAGGGAAGGAGAGAATGATATTGCTGTCGAGAATCACGTATTGCATTGTCTTATCGCCTGTATCTCTTGACCAACAATGAACAGATTACCCCGCATGAAATGCTGAGTCTTTCGTTCCTGGCCGTATAAAGCGCCTTCGGATTTCTTGCCGAAGACGTGATACAACGTGCTCCTTCAAGGACTTGTTGCCGGCCCAGCTATTTCTCCCGACATATTATGCGTATGGGCATAGGAACATCCTTCTCAAAGCGCGTCCACCGGACTTCTCACACCATGTCCTCCTTTGTTCAGCGGATCGCATAGACTTTGGCGCTCCCAACATGAATAGCCCCACACCTCCGCTACGCGCATCGCCAGTCTCGTTCGAGCCAGGCATATTCCTGAACATCGACGGGCGTTCCGGCGACTTTTTCGAGTCTTTTGCGCTGGCCGGGCGTGAGCTTCACGCCCGAGGCGCTGAGATTCTCGATGGTCTGTTCGAGCGTGTGAACGCCGCAGGTGCAGATATCGACCAGTTTGTTCTCTAACACGAAAGCGATCATGTCGCGCGGCAGGCCGGCATCCGCCCCTTCGAGGGCGCGGCTCTTCAAAAGCTCCCCTCGCGCAAAAGGTTTTATCGTGATGACGCCCAGTCCCTTCTTCTTGGCGGCGGGAAGTATCTTCTCGGCAGCGCGATGGCGGATGTTGTAGGGGATCGAGCAGATGTCAAAGTAATTGCCGAACTTCTCGAATGCTTCCAGGAACAGCTCGGGCGTGAAGTGACAGCCGAACCCGGTAAAGCGGATCTTGCCCTGCTGCTTGAGTTTGTCGAGCGCTTCGATGGAGTAGGACATATCCCAGTAGCCCGATTGCGGCGTATCTTTTTCGGTATTACACAGCAGGCACAAATCAACGTAGTCGGTTTGCCAGAGCTTCAGGCGGTCGTCCGTCCATTTGTATATTTCCTGCTTGTCCGCCTCGATTCCCTTCATCTTGTGCGAGACGCGAA
>DATKWR010000715.1:0-3711 GCA_035529475.1 Sedimentisphaerales bacterium
CGGCATCATGGCGCGAACCTTCGAGCACAGCACCGTAACCGAGCTGGCCAAATATGCAACCGTGCCGGTCATAAACGCGCTGACGGACTTCTCTCATCCGTGCCAGGCGATGGCCGACGTGCTGACCATCCAGGAGCATTGCGGCAAGATTGAAGGTGTGAGAATCGCATTCATCGGCGACGGCAATAACGTCGCTCGTTCGCTGGCCCACGCGTGCGCGAAGCTCGGCATGACAATGGCGGTCGCCTCGCCGGCCGGATACGAGCTTGGGGCCGAAACAATCCAAAGGGCAAACCAGGTCGCGCCCGAGTGCGTCCGACAGACAAACGACCCGCGCCAGGCGGTTCGGGACGCCGACATCGTCTACACCGATACCTGGGTCAGCATGGGCCAGGAGCAGGAAAAGCAGAAGCGCCAGGCGGATTTTGCCGGTTTCGCGGTCAACGCCGAGCTGGTCAAGTGCGCGCCGGCCCACGTCAAGATCATGCACTGCCTGCCGGCCTATCGCGGCTTCGAGATTACCGACGAGGTCGCCGAAGCGCCCAACTGCGTCATGTTCGACCAGGCCGAAAACCGTCTCCACTTCCAACGGGCGCTACTAAAGAAACTAATGAGCTAACGATGACGCACCATAAAGTAGTCATTGGCGATTCAAGGTGCATGGTAGATGTGGCCGATGAGTCCGTTCATCTCGTTATTACCTCCCCTCCATACTGGCAACTCAAGGACTATGGGAACGGCAGTCAAATAGGCTTTGACGACAGTTATGAGGATTATATCAACGGGCTTAACATCGTATGGAATGAATGCCGCCGAGTCTTGAAAAAGGGTTGTCGTTTGTGTGTGAATATCGGCGACCAGTTTGCGCGCTCCGTCTATTACGGCAGGTATAAGGTCATTCCCATAAGAACCGAGATCATAAAGTTCTGCGAAACCGTTGGCTTTGACTACATGGGGGCAATCATCTGGCAGAAGGTTACGACCTGCAACACGACGGGCGGCGCGACCATCATGGGGTCGTTTCCTTTTCCCCGAAACGGGATTTTGAAAATTGATTATGAATTTATCCTAATCTTCAAAAAGCACGGTACCCCACCGAAGGTGAGCAAGGAAACTAAAGAAAAATCAAGAATGACAATAGAAGAGTGGAATCAGTTCTTTGCCGGCCACTGGAATATGCCCGGTGAGAAACAGGATAAACACCTGGCAATGTTCCCCGAAGAACTGCCCCGGCGCCTGATCAAGATGTTCAGTTTTGTGGAGGATACGGTTCTCGACCCTTTTCTTGGCAGCGGCACAACGTCTCTGGCAGCAAGGAAATTGGGCAGAAATTCTATTGGATATGAGATAAATCCGGAATTCCTGCCGTTGATAAAAGATAAGTTAGGGATACATCAAAAGATGATGTTTGAAGAAGCTGAGTTTGAAATAGTTAGGCAAAAGAATGTATATGTTGACTATAAAGAAACAGTCAAGCAATTGCCTTATGTTTTCAAAGATCCCGTCGAATTTGACAAAAAAATCGATCCGAGAAAACTACAGTTCGGATCAAAGATCGATAACAAGAAAATAGTACACAATCCCGAAGTGATCGAAGAGATTAGGGAAGAAATTAGAAGGTTGCAGAATTGAGGATCAAAGTTGCACAACTTTCTTTGAAAAGGTATAATCATCATATTGCTTATCGCTGGTCAGTTTTGCCTGGGACTGATGGGAAATGGGTAAAGACAAGAAAACCGACACGCAGCCGATTGAGATTATTGAGCCGATCGGTAAGCGCGTCCTGATTCGCAAGGACCAGGACAAGAAGCAGACCAAGGGCGGCATCCAACTGCCGGACAACATAGAGATTCCCACAATCACCGGCCGCATCATAACGATCTCTGCCGAGATCGAGCACTCGCCCGACATCCCGCTGCGCCAGTACGACAAGGTCCTGTTCAATCCCAAGGGCGCCATCCCCGTCGATTTTGAAGGCGACAACCGCCTGTTCGTCGTAGAGGTCGAACACGTCGTCGCCGTCTTTAGAAAATCGTAGGACTGCCTCACAGATTCAGATCCGCGCTCTGCTGCTGCCGATATGTCGGGTTCATCGATGCGGTGCTCCGCCAAGATGGGCGGAACGCCGCGGTGGAATTGCTGCCGGACAGGTTTATTTCTGGAATTGCCGTGAGACTTCAGGTAACTTTTCTGTTGCTGCGCCGACATTACAGACGGAGAGATAGAACGGCAGGCGGCTTGTGGCGAAAATACGAACACCATATCAAGGAGAAGTACCATGAATAATCACTGGATAACGTATGCGCTGGCTGCTTCCTGCGTGGCGGTCATCTTCTTTGGAGGCTGCATACCCGAAGACTCGCTTCAATGGTCCGACGATGGCTCCGTCGGCGTTCTGGCGGTCGGTGGGGCGCTATACTCAGTCGATGGACAAACCGGCGACCTGACGGAGATCACCCCGCGGAGCGTTCAGTTGTTGCCGGACATATCAAAGGATGGGAAATGGATTGCATACGCTCAACAAATCGAGAGCAATAGTCTGTCCGAAGGACTGAAACTGCTGCCGGCGGGACAGGTCAAGATGATAACGTACTACGCCGGACAGGTCCGAAACGAGGTGCTCGAAACAGGCGGACTGAAAGATGACGAGTTTCCTTTTCCCGATGTTGGACCCCTGACGCCTCACGACTACAGGAACTGGGCGATCCGTTATTTGTGCGAAAACGCCGACAGCGAGCTCGCGAAGGTATTGGGAAACGAAGGAATCGAAAAGGGCAAAAACAAGCCGATCAACTATTTCCAGGTTGTCGTCGCGCCTGCGAAGAATCCCTCCGGCAAGCGTATCGTGACGGCGAGCGTATTTTCAATACTGGCTCCGCAATTGTCCCCCGACGCCAAATCGGTGGCCTATTTGATGCACACGCAGCAAGGGCAGGTCAGTAACGCGTACGAAGAATTTGCTCTTTGCGTCGCCTCGCTCGAAGCCGATATCAGGGCGATGCTGGTGGATTCCCGCGTCGCCTTCGGCTACGACTGGCGTGATGACGGCAAGGCCATTGCCTATCTGAGTGCGGACTCGGAAAACCTGCCCAATGAGGATTTGATTCTGGGCACCCTCAAGGAAAAAGTCGTTGCCGATTCAGATGGAAGCCTGCTGGCGGAGCCGGTGCAAGTGCCCGAAAACGGCTCGGCCTCAACGCATCGCTGCACGGGAAAGGATGCGCAACTCGTGGGCACCCTGTTCTATCCCTGGCTGAAGGTTGCGTATGGGCCTGATGGCCGGATATTCTTTTCCAGCTTTGCGCTGCCTTTGCCTGCGAGCAAGAGAGATGAAGCCAGATGCTCTCTATTCTGCTACGACCCTCTTACGGCTACGGTCACGGATGTGCTGCCCAGGAATGTTTCGGTTCACACCAGCGACCAGGTTATTGGTGTATCGCTGTTTTCGCTGTCGCCGAACGGCAGGGAGGTTCTGCTGCCGATAAAGAACAACAGGTTTGTTGTGCACGCGCTCGGCACGGACTCGGTGGAGCTGCCCATCCCGCAAGAGGAAGGCTTCGGAGATGATGAACTGCCCGAGATGTCGCCTTGCTGGAAAGGCAACAACGAGATATCGTTCTTAGTGGCGGAGAATAGTCATTTTGTACCCAAGGCCGAACAAGGGGCGGCGGCTTCACGCAAGGAAATCATCGTGCTGAATAAGACCGCCGG
>DATKWR010000716.1:0-3297 GCA_035529475.1 Sedimentisphaerales bacterium
TCTTATGCATCTGCTCGGCCTGGTCCAGATCACCGCGTATTTTATAAATCAGCCCCAAATTGCCGTACTGTTTTGCCATTCCCTCCAGCCACCCGAATTTTTCGTTAATCTCCAGCGACTTGTTATGCATCAACTCGGCCTTGTCTATGTCGCCGCGTATTGTATAAATCAGACCCAACTTACCTAATACTGTTGCCTCTTGTGCCGAGCCTTCCTCAACATACAACAAGGCTCGCTCGGATAGACCAACGACTGCATCCAGAAATCCGAGGTTCTTTAGGGCTTTGCTGCACTCGTTGGCAAATGTATCTACAAATGCCGCCTCGCCCTCAACTATAAGAACATGTTCGGACAATCTCGTAGCTGCCAGCGCATCCGGCACGGTCTGTTTCTCGCGATCGTCTTTGAGCTTCTCTCGATAGACATCAACTGCCTGGCTGTGATACTCTTTTTTCTCGGCTTCACCAATTTGATCCAGTATGTAATCAGCCAGAATCGCATGATAAATCCGCTTGCCGTAGCCTTCCTCGCGCAATAGCCCGCAGAGAAAGCTATCTGCCAGTAAGCCTTGGCGTGTATCTGCGTCCAGTTTACTCACTACCTCCGCCACCTCATCCGGTATACCAACCTCTAAAATCGCATAAGCCTTGAACAGACGAATTACATCTTTGCCTCTTTTGCACAATTCCTTCCATTGTGCAGAGGCGATACCGGTTGGGTCTTTAGGTAACTCCTCTAACTTTGTGCCTGCTTTCAACAAATCCAGGGCGCCTTGAAGAGCATACGGATGGCCCTTATACTTGCACAGAATCCTGCGAACCTCAGTTACAGAATAATCCATATCTGTGACACGCTGGTTCAGCAACTCGTCAACTGCTTGTTCTTCAAGGACATCTAATCTTTTCTCTGGGATATGTGATATATTATCTAAGGACGCAAATGTTGAACTCTCGACCAGCACATCCTCCGTCCTTTGAGCAAAAATCAGCATTATCTTTTCAGGCAGTCCCTTAATCACAATCGCCCACGATTGATCGCTGTCTTTCTGCATATATTTCTCAGGATCGATAATGAAGATTGCGCGCTGGTTTTCTTTCATACGCCCTGAGACTAAATCCAACAGTTCACTGAACTGGTCACGAGTGTTTCGCTTAACATCTCGATGCAAGCTTTTCAACAGATCGCCGACTTTAATAACATTCAAGAACGCTCGCCATTGTTCGAGTCGACGTGATGTGCCATCAAATGATTTCTCGGTCACTTGCGCGGCGTCAAAGACATGATCCATCATCAATTCCAGGATTGAATCGACGCCGTCTGTAGGTGTGACCTCGTATCGTACACAGACACATTTGAGGCTTGGGTGATTCTTGGCAATCTCGGCTATCTTATTAATGAGCCATGTCTTTCCCATGCCCCGATGGCCGACAACGAGAATAGCCTGGCCTTTCGGGTCTTCGATGACCTTTTTGAATTGCTCTAATTCGGCCTTTCGGCCGACAAATATTTTGTCCGCGGTCATATCTCAGTTCCGATCAGACTGAATTTGCATAATTGTCCATCCCCAAGCTTCGCTTGAGGCTGCCACACATTTTATTACGAGATACGAGCATCAAAAAACGAGCATCTTGCATCGAATATCAAGTATCGTATCAGTTACTTTCAAGCCGTTCCAGCGTTGTTTGGGTTACTCGCTTTACGTAATTGTCCTTGTCCTTCATGGTGGCTTTTATCTGGGGCAGTAGCGGGCGGGCTTTCGCGCCGATTTTGTTCAGGGCGATTATTGCGTGCAGTCTTGCTTTGTCCGTTTTGTCGGTCAAACCCGCTGCTAATACGGGCATGGCTTTTTCTTCTTCGCCCCAGTCGCAGATCGCGTGGGCCGCGGCGATGCGAACTACCGCCGCAGGGTCATTCAGTGCTTTTTCAATCGCGGTTTTTGTGCGCACTTCTCCTTTTGAGTTATTATGCAGGCCTACGACGGCCCAGTAGCGGACCGAAGCGTATTCGTCCCCCAGGGCCTCGAAGTATTCGGGTATCGCCTTATCGCCCTCGCTGTCCAGTTCCTTTATCCTGCGGAGCCGGTTTAGCAGGTCTGTCCGGGCGAGTTTATTCCGCCAGTGCTGCTCGTCTTTAGCCGGAGTTTCGGACGGTTTCGGTCCTGAGACCTTGTCATTGAATCTGAACCTGACCTCGCCGCTGTCTTTGAAGCCTATCCGGCAGGCTTTGGCGTGCAGCACCTTGCCCTTCGTGAGCCATACGGATTTTGTATACAGTCTCCATGGTGAATTGGCTTGGCCGTCGCCGACGATTCTATACACTATTGAAGAGCCGGCTGTAGGACAGGCGATTGTTACGCGGCGCGTATCTTCTCCCGGCTGCCATTTGGGCGCCCAGAAGACCGGCTCGTCCGTCTTTTGAAATTCGCCGCCCGGGCGTTTCATTTCATCGAACTCCGGCTCCGGAATCAGGCCGATATCACCAGTCTCCCTGACCCATTTGGCGTGGATTACGCGCATCCGCCGGAGCACATCCTTGTACTTCGGATCGCCGGCCAGGTTTTTGACCTCGTGCGGGTCGGTGGCGGTGTCGTATAGCTCCTCGACAGGTTTGGTCTCTTCGAAATACTGCTTCTGCGGGCCTTCGAGCTTGCCCTCGGCGTTGAGCCGCCGCATCTCCTGCATCGTCGGCATCTCGTTCATATAGTTAATATCCTGACCACGGCTCAGGTGCGGCATGTAGTTGCGAATATATTTATAGCGCTTGTCGCGCACGGCACGAATCAGGTCGTACGCTTCGTCCATCCGGTCGCGGGCGGCGAAAATATATTCGCGCGGCTCAACCTTCTGGCTGCCGAGGAACGCCTGGCCTTGTATGTGGTCGGGGATTTTGTTGCCGGTTAAGGAGAGCATCGTCGGGGCAAAATCAATGAAGGCAATCAGATCGTCGTTGACGGTGCCGGGCTTGACCGCATCGGGATTATTTGGCATAGCGAGCTTGCGCCATTTCTCCGGCACGTGAATAATCAGCGGAACCTTCAGACCCGAATCGTAAATCCACCGCTTTCCCCGCGGCAGGCCGCGCCCGTGGTCACCCCAGAACCATACGATTGTATCATCGGCCAGGCCATCGTCTTCGAGTTGCTTTAGGACGTCGGCAACAAGCTTGTCCGTCAGCGTGATAAGGTCGTAATACTGCGCCCAGTCCCGCCGAACCGCGGGCGTATCGGGATAGTAGGGGGGCAGCACAGCTTTGTCCGGGTCGTGCCTTTCGTGCGGCTTCAGGCTCGCCAGACGCTTG
>DATKWR010000717.1:0-3058 GCA_035529475.1 Sedimentisphaerales bacterium
TGATTCCAGCGGGTGATCTACGCCGTCCAGCTCCAGGCTCGTCGGCGGCAAGTCCTCTGTTGCGGTCCACTGCTTGAATTCACAGCCGCACGCTGGGCACGTGAACCGCCAGAAGTCGGCATTGTTCTTATGGTAGACCTCATTGGCCTCGGCCTTTTCCCCACACATTGGGCAGGTGTACGGTTGCAGATACTTCGGTTCTCTGGGTTCGGTCAGCATCCTTTTCTCCTTTACGCCGTCAGTAGCTTGCAATCGGACGCGGCGAATATCCGATTGACGTTGAAATACTTCTGGGCAATGTCGATGCCGATACCCATCTCGGTTGCGGCCTCTTGCGGCGTGCGAATCCAGCCCAAGAGGCGGCTGGCCTCGACGTTCAGGGCCTTGATGAACTTCTGGTTAAACTGAAAGTGCATGTTGCCGTTGATAAATGCCCGGACCCGTACCAGCGGTTCGCCGTCATTCAAATAGAACTCCTCTGCTTGGCCCGAGGCCCATGCCCGTTGTCGACTATCGCTGTAGCAGCCTAAAGTGCCTGCTGGAAAGCCCAGGTTGTTGGCGATGGTGATAATGTCACCGATGACTTGATGGGCGCTTGTGTGCAGTCCGCCAGGGTAGTCGTAATCGCTGTGACGCCATGTTTCGCCACTGTTGGGCTTGATGGCCTGATAATGGTAGTAGACGATTCGATAGTCCAGCATGTACCGGCTGGGCGTTTCCTCGCCGCCGTCGTTCCACTGGGGATTTCTCAGGTATCGCCACTGCTCATTGCCCCACGTCTTTTGATTTGACTTGTACCGCTTGACGTGGTCCGGGTGACTCAGCTTCTTGAACAGGCCGGTTAGCTGGTCCTCGATATACTCGTTGGCGTTCTTCAACACCCAGAGCACGACGGCATAGGCATTGTCTGACGTGAAGTCTACATGAACCGCCGATGCCATTTTCTTGACGATGGCCTCGCGTGAGTCGTGCGTCAATCGCGCCGTGATCTTGTCTAGGTGGTCAAACAGCTCTTTCCAGTACAGATTCTTTAGGCTCTGGATCTTCTGCTTTAGCCCGTCTTTGATTTGCTCGGCCTTGACGCCAATAGTCGCCAGCAGGGCCGGGTCAATGGCGCAGAGCGAACGATAGGACGCTCTCATACGCTCCAGGTCTTGTTTGTAGAGGATAACGAGGCGATCCACCAGATTGTAGCCTTGCATGATTTCGGTGTTCATACGCACATCTACGGGCGACTCCTCGGGTACGTGGTCGATCTTCTCGACTTCCGGGAACGTCTCAGCAAACCACGTGTCGAACGGGTCTTTCTTCTGGGCGCGACAGCCATAGCCGTTGTCCGCTTCATTCAACGAGATAGAGAGAATATCGACGGTGGCACGGGCGCGGCGCTCGGCGTTGGTGAAGTCGCCCGACCATAGCACGCGGGCTTTGGTGCCCCGCGACTCCAGGGCGGCGGCAATGGGGCCAGAGTCGGCCCAACGGTTCGGGATTATCAGGTAGATCGTATTGCATAGGGCCTCTTTGATGATCTTGACGGCCCACTGCTCATATTGCGAATAGGGCGGATTGCAGAACACCACAGAGACGTCTTTGTCTATCAAGGTCTGTTGCTCGAAGTCTGTTCCGACGATGGCGATATGGGCCGGCATGTTGTCCAGGTGAAGCGGGGCCGGTGAGTTTGATCCGGACAATGATCCGGACCTCCAGGGGGATCTGCCATGATCGAGATGCGAGAGGCCTACGACGTCGTTTGGGACGTGCTATTGCACAACCTCTTTCGGGCGATGCTGCACAACCGCGAGGCGCAGTTCTGGGCCGAGCTGAAAACACTCCGCGAAACGCTCGACGGACTCATTGACGGCGAAATGCCGGTTGTCGCGACCATAGGGGTGTCCGTTCCAGCCCCGGAGTCTAAACAGGCCAGCCAAACGGCTGTCGAGCGGCATGCCAGTGCCCCGGCCCAGGAGATCGTCGCTCTACGGGCCTCCTGTGAGTTCTGCAAATCCTGGAAACGAGCGCCCGGGAGAGGACAGCGAGAGGTGTGCAGAAACCACGACTGCCGGCACTGGATGGTGCATACCGGCGCCGGGGAGCACTGCGGGGAGTTCGAGAGGCGCACCTGATGGGCATAGCGAAGCGAATCCACCAGAAGATCGTTGAGGGTGTCATCACCCACGAACGAGGCGAAAGGATCGTCAAAAGGCTGCTGACGCCGCCGGCGAAGCCGGTAACAGGAGAGCAGTTGGAGCTATTCAGACCTCGGACTTCGACGGGCAGGGGGTGAGGAGCTTAGAACACCACCGCGAGCAGCAGCGTCAGCACACACAGGCCGCCGCAAACCGAGACGACATAAAACGCCTCCCTCTGCTTCCGGGTCCGGAATATCTCTGAAACGAATTCGTAGTCTGCGTGGGTCGCTTTCATGGTGTAACCCTTTCGCTTGTCTTCGCTGTCTCGGTTTCGCCCTTGATGTATTCCACGTCGATGACATCCCCGCTCTGTACCTCGTCCCAATTCGCCAAAAGCCAGCGGTGAGCATCGCCATACGTTCGTTGATTTCCCCACTTGTATGGGTCACATTTCATCCCCACTTCGCAATCTAGCCGACCAAAAAGAACATAGTTGTTTTGGTCGATATAGGTCAGTCCGAATCCTGCCCGAGCAGCCAGCCAGAGTTCTTGGCGGGTGTGAGCGTTGAATTTGAGTGCCACCATCGGGATAAAGGTGCCTCTGTCTCTCAATTCAATCAGTTTGATGTCCATGGTCTTTCCTCTCAGTCTATCGCCAGCAACAGCCCCACCATGCCCAGGACCAGGGCCAACGTAGCCCAGATCCGCCATGTGGGGATTATCTTGCCTCGATACGTTAGCATTTCTCGGCCCTCAAGTTCGGAATGGCCGCCCGGCACTTGCGGCAAATCCTACGTGGTATTTCATCCTCCAATTCCGCTTTGCCCACCACAAATACGCGGACACAAGCGCACGATACCCAGCCCCCCTTATTAGCCATAACGATATGCCCAATCCCTGAGATCGTCAGCCATTTCGGGATAGTTTCA
>DATKWR010000718.1:0-12363 GCA_035529475.1 Sedimentisphaerales bacterium
CGTAATCCCTTGAATAATAATCCATCTCCCAAACCAGGTTGCCCTCCCAATCATACTCTTCGATGCGTCCACCTTCGCCACCTCCGGTACCGCCGGACCCTTTGATAAAGCTGCTGTGAAGCAGGTGTCCGTTAGGCAGCAGATATACCGATTGCCCCGGCTCATAGGGACTGTCCCAGGTATTGATAATCCCGCCCTGGTTATCCATCAGATAGGTTCGGGTATAATGCTTCGGAGCAAAGAGAGTATAGCCTTCATAGGCTTCGGGGCTATTCAGAACCATGCCTATCTGGCGTTCTATGAAGCCGAAATCACCATCTTTGGGCGGTTTGGCTTGCCCGTGGGAAACAACAGAGTGGCCCAATAGGATCAGGCAAACAACATACAGACTTGTAGTTCTTGGCCGTGCCATCATACGTACCTCCAGACTTGGTTGACTGAGACTGCACAAAACATTTGTTTTAATCCAGGACTTGGGAACCAGGGCAAAGGCGGCCGTCCGGAGCCAGGCGAATCGACCCAACAGGTCACGTCTCTTTGCGTATTCTCGTCCTTTCAGTTAGAGTAAGCGTTCGAACTCTATCTGTTGTTGTCCGGAACGGGGGCGAACAGGACAAAAAAATATGAAAAACTGGAAAAATCACGCTTTTTTTGTCCTGTCGCCGGCCGTCTATGACAATAGTAAGTGGAAGTGGCCGTATGCAGTTAGACAAGACACAAAACGAGGCTCAGTCGATCTTCGAGATCCTCGTTCGAGAGAATGAGGGTATGTTGATGACGTACCTGCGCGCCGCAGTGCGGAATCAGTCCGTCGTGGAAGACCTCTTTCAGGAAACGATGCTGGTCGCCTGGCGAAGACTCAATGAATACGACCGATCACGGCCGTTCGGCCCCTGGGTCAGAGGCATGGCCGCGAAGCTTATCATGGCGCATTTTCGCAAGGTGAAATCCGATCTTATGATCCCAGGGGGTGATACACTGGAGTATCTAAGTCAGCAAATCGAACATATCCATGAAAGACCCGGTGATACGTGGGAACAGAAAATCGCCGCATTGGAGTATTGCATTGAAGCCCTGCCGGATCATTATCAACAGACGATTCAACTCCGCTATTTCAAACATCAGCCTGCTTCAACGATTTCCGAAATCACAAAAGTTCCGTTGGAGGCTGTCAGAAAACGACTGCAACGGGCACGGGCACAACTACTTGACTGCCTGAGACGGAAGAAGGTTGTTATGGAGGCAAACACATGACAACTGAACCTAACGAATCTGAGACTACCCCTGTGGATCGACTTATCAATCAATGGTTGGACGCAGAGCCCGGCGATTCTGAATTCGGTGAGTCAACACCTAAGCCATCGGAACCACTCGATGCCAAAGAGCTTTGTCATGCAGCCGACGTCCAGCTTGTACATGCTATGCTCATGGGTATTGCCGAAGACAAGAAGGATGCCAGGCAAAGCCGTGTCAACAAGCTGATGCAATCCATAAGGGCAGACGGCTTCAAGCAGGCCGTTGAAAAGCCAACAAGTCCCCAGATGCCGCGTCGATACGTCGGGCCTGTTATCAGGTGGAGTACGGCTGCGTTGATCATCATATCCGTAACAGTCTTACTGACATCCCTGCCTTCGAACAAAGCAATGGCGACGATAGACCAGATGATTGCGGCTGTCGAAAACGCAGGCGACCGGACCTACTCGATCGTTGTCAGAGACCAGAAAACCGGTCAACGAGAGCGGCAGTCCAGCGGGTTCAACGTTGAGAGGAGGAATCGCCAGGAACGTGCCGGCTTCGATGGTGCTACAGTTTACCTTAGAGGCAGAGATAGGTACGTTCTGTACCGTTATACTCCCTCCGGTCAAACCGTCATAAACGGCGGCAACGGGCAGACAAATTGGCTGATTCGTCCGGGACGTCCCGTGCTGGTAAGCAATGATCCGCAGGCTTTTAGAATACCCATGCCGGAAGACTTGGCCGGGTTGTTAACGCTCGATTTCGGTGAGACTTTACGCCAAATCCGGGAACAGTATAAAATCAAATATCTCGGCACCGTGCCTGTGGACCAGGACCAGCAGACATCATGGACCTATTTACACGCGACACAGCAAGAGCATGAATTTGAAAAACCGAGAGTCATTAGAATTTGGGCGCATCCGGATACGGGATTGCTGCGGCGAATCGAATTCGCGGATATTCACTTGCAAGATAGTCCCGGACCGAAAAAAATGATTATTGACCTCAGGGACGAGAAGCCATTACCGAAGGACTGGTTTACGCATACTGCTCATCATGCGGAGGATGCCGAAGTGGATTTCCTGTCACAACAGTAGAATCGCCTGCCGACCTCTCTCAAGGTTTTTTCATCATTGATCCAGCCGCCTGCTGGTCCGGTTCCATCTCTGTTGGAGCACTCCTGCATCACCGTATTGATTTCCGCAGGCTACTGTGATGATTGCGGTTGACCAGTTTACTCTCATTGAGATGTTCCTATTCTACCTTAGTCTATGCCTTGGTCCGCTCAACGGTAATTCCCAACGGCCGGAACCACGCAAACAGATCACGTTTCATGGCAATGCTGAGCACGGCCACGCCGTCATCTGCCACGATCAGGACAATATGAATCGCCTGGCCTTCGGCGGATGATTGGCCTCGGCGTAAGACTTCACGCACCACTCGATCCGTGCCATGCCCTTCCGCGCCGGGGAATACCATAAACTTCGCGAGGTCTATCCGCGTCTTCTGGACAGGCACATCACTCTCGAATCCTTGGACAGCCGGAAGACAACAGACTCCCACGAGCATCTACAACAGTTTCTTCGTCGATAACCCTTTCAAGGGGTCAAACACTAATGCTTACTTCAGCGTGTTTACGTTGTTCTCGGGCCTGGTATAGTCCACAAACACCGTCGGGTCAGTCCCGTTGAGGTACTCCTCGATGTTGGTGTATCCGTCACCGTCCTCGTCCTTTGAGGTATCGGAAGCATCACCAGGATTGAGCCCGTACCTCCTTTCCCATTCGTCGGGCATACCGTCACCATCGGTGTCAAGGGGCGCAGGCAAGTTCTCGAGTTCCGGCCAGCCGCCAACGTCTGCCTGTGAGTCAATTATACCGCATTTTTTTGATTTATCGGGCACGCGATGAGCTTGTTTGTATGTTGTCCCTTCATAAGTGGCATAGCCATCACGGGTTTCGTCAACAATGCGCGCATCTACTGCATCGCGTTTGGGCAATGAGGCACCTACCTTATCAAGAACAGAATAATAGGCCTCTTCTGCAGTTTGTTGGTTGATTGGCATGGATTCCCAAGGTTCGTCAAGCTTTAACGCTGCAATATATGTGCTGCCGTGCTGGGGTTGCACGCCGCCATTCCAGTTGTCGGCTGTAACTGCTGTATTGCCTTGAACAACATTGTCGGCAACATACCATTTGCCAAAATCGTCGGCCAGACTACGCGATGAAGGACTCACAATACGGTACGTCACCTCCCCCGGAGTAGTTGCAGGCCCCGGCTTATAATAATTGGCCACCATATTAATAATGGAAAAATTAAACTTCGCATTACCTTGCTGCTGTTTTTCGCCGCCGTAGGTGCTGTTAAAACCCCAGTTATATACCACGTTATTTCTATAATCGGTATATCCGCAACCCGAAGCGAACCGGGGATTGCGACTGGAGTGATGGGCAAGAAGGTTATGATGGTACGTACTACGGTTTGACCCCCATATTCCTCCATATCCATGCGCGCCTTTAACGTGGTTGGAATTATACATGCTTTCCGATACCAGGCACCATTGAACGGTTACATTTTCGCAATGGTAGATAGACACTGTTTCATCGACACTCCAGCTTGCCGACACGTGGTCAAGAATAATGTTCTTTTGATACCTGCCCGATATGGCATCTGCATCGAGACCCGATTCATCTCCAAGTCTCACCCTTATATACCTGATAATAACCTCGCTGGCACCAATCGAGAGAGGGTATTTCTTAATGCAAATACCATCTCCCGGAGCTGTCTGCCCGGCTATGGTGATATATGGATTGCGAATTCCAAGCGAACTTTCCAAGGTTATAGTACCCGAAACCCTGAACACAACGATCCGTGGCCCTTCGGCTTCGCAGGCCTCGCGGAAACTGCCTGGCCCGGAGTCGTTCAGATTCGTTACCGCTATCACTCTTCCGCCCCTGCCGCCGCGAGTCGTCCAGCCCAAACCTTCAGCGCCCGGAAACGCGGGAACAGGCGGAGTGTCCGCTGCAAATACGTTCGGAACCAGAGCGAGAATGCTGGCCCATACAAGGAGCCGGCACCCGTGCAGAAGCGCCGGCTGGGGAAAACAGATAATTCTCACCGCGGTCGCGAAGATCGTGTTTTGAGATACATGGGAGCGCCGGCTTTCGACGCGGCCAACTCCCTGCGGCGTTTCCCGTGCACGAGGTAGGAGATCGGCGCCAATGCGGACACGAAATGAGTTTTCGAGCTTCTCTGAAGTCATGATTTTCCTCCTATTTGGTTTTCTCTTATTGGCACCTCCGGTTCCCATCGTGGAAGCCAAAATCCGGGGGAGCTATGGGACCACCGTCACGATCACACGCTGGTAACGCGTCAGTCGGGGTGTGCCGGTATCCGTCACCTCGCAGATAATATGTATGATCTTCCCTTTGCCGGCATCGCCGGGCACCGTGAACGAGGCATCCTGTTTCCCGGCATCCCGGATTTCGATGATTCCGTCGTAGGATCCCGCTTCCCGGTATTGCCACCAACGATACTCCAGCCCATCCCCGTCCGGATCCTTAGATCCCCGCACACTTAGTGGTACGGCGGCGCCAGGACGGACGTTCAGGTCCAATGCATGGGCCAGCACAACGACCGGCGGATGATTTGCCTGCTCATACGATTTCACGCACCAGCCGGCCCGCGATGCAAAGTCGTTTTGCAGCGCATCCGTCCACCGCCACATCGGCTTGAAATATTCCCGGCGCTGCTCAGCGGTTGTCGTCGACCCTTCCCGCAGGCTATTTCGCCCCCAGGCCGAACTCCCATACCATCGCCCCTCCGGATACGCATACCCCGCCACAGGCACCGGATCGAGCCACGTGTTCTCCCGAACCCGAACATAACGCCCGCCCCATCCGCCCCAGTCCGGCGACTCCATGTTCCGCAATCCCGTCACGATCGCATGCAGAAATGCTGGAGAATCCCCTTCCGACCGGAAATCCCCGTTCTCCTTCGCCTTGTAGCGCGAACATAGCGGCCCATGATTTTCCAATAGATTTTCCTTCATCCACGCCCCGGCGAAATACTTCTGCATTTCCTCGGGCTGGACCTGGTCCCACCGGTACGCAATCGCCTCGAACTGATCCGAAATGATCGTGAGGATCTCATACTTCCCCCAGTGGGGGCGGATGTAGTCCTGATAGGTGGAATCCTGCTCCCAGATAAAGAAGAGGCGTATCTTATTCGCCAAGTAAGCCATTTTTTCCGGATGCTCTTGTTCGATGGTTTTCAGGGCCCTGGCAATGGTGTTCATACCACCCCAGGCCTGGAGCCAGACGGGACGGTCGTCCGATTCGTCCAGGAGAACCCTGACGATGTGTTGTGAGCCGGGGGTGACCGCATCCATATCCCCCTCCTTTTCCACGTTTCCGAGGAACGTGAGCGCCTGGAGGTACTCCGGCGTGGGATACCGCCTGTCATGTTTGACCAGATTGGGATAAACTTTTGCGTAGGCATCCAGGTACGGCTGGACCCAGTCATCTCCGGCCCAATTGTGTCCATGCCAGTGGTATTGCGAGCTCGAAGTGATAATCCCCTCGATATCCCATTCATTGGCATAGAGCAAGAACCGGACCATCGAACATTCGTCATCAATCTCTCCATCGCTCGTGACTATAACCCGCGGCTTGGCAGCCGCTGCAAGATTGGAGCAGTCGCCGAACATGACGGTAGCCAGTAAAATTAGTACCAAATTCTTTTTCATGAGTTCACCTCGCAGTTTAGTATTTAGAGTATCAGGGGGAAACCGGACTCTTGCATCGATCCATGCGCGTTGCGAAGTCGCCGAGGAATTCCTCACGCCACTGGCTGACCGTCTTCGCACCGATGTGTTCTCCTTCAGCCACATCCGGGGACGGATCGTCCATCGAGCAGTTGGGCAACTTTGCAGGCGGACGCCGCGCGACGTCGGATGACGGCGCAAAGGCCGTATGATATCCGTCGGCACCGGCATGGCCAGCTACCTATATGCCACATTTGCGGATCTCCTCGGCGAGTTCACCACAAGCCTCAATTAGCCTCCACTGACAATAATACGTCTATATCGCGTCAGCGCTGGATTGCCATCGTCCGTCACGATCAGGACAATATGAATCGTCTCGCCCTCGGCGATATCCCCCGGCATCTTGAACGACGCCTTCTTCGCCTTCTGGTTATCGATCTTGATTGCATCAAGATCATGACGCGCGCCATACGTACCCGGCTCGGGATAGTAAATCCACTCATAGCTGAGTTTGTCACCGTCGGGATCACTGGACCCTGCGGCATCCAATCTTATGAGACTGCCCGCCTCAGCGGTGATCTCAAGGACATTTAATGATTCGTCTCCATTCAGGACCACCTTCGGCGGATGATTGGCCTCGGCGTAAGACTTCACGCACCACTCGATCCGTGCCATGAAGTCGTTTTGAATATGCAGGCCCCAACGTTTCAGACAGTTATCGCGATTAATCGATCCCTCGAAGTTATCGTGGTTCGCATCCTTTTCCTTCTTATACCACCAGAAATTTCCCCGCTCGGTCGGCACCGGGTAATGTATGGCCGCATCTGTATCAACCTGGCTCGCACGCCCGGCCCAACTGCCCCAACCCGGATGAGGATCCACGACATGGTTCAGCCCCACAGGAAAGAGGAAACTTGTCGCCGGGGTATCGCCTTCCTTCGCATGGTAGTACAACTCGCACAATGGCCCATGCCCCCTGGCGATAAAGTGAGGAAAATGGCGGTCCCTCTCATAATTAAAATCATCCAGGTTCTTTTCAGCCCAGTAGATCACCGTCCAGTCATCCCAGCTCCACCAGTACGGGTCCGTTTTCACTTTCCCCGGCTCGTAGTTCCCAATATCGACATACGTGGACGTGAAAGCATTGAAGTGATTCGGAACCGTGCCATTGTTCCAGAGCGACGACACACGCAGCCTCGAAATGAATTGTCTGTATTCCTTCTCGCTCCGAGTGCTCTTGACCTTATCGAGTGCAGGCCCGAGGCTGTTGCTGGTTCCCCAGTTACAGTACCACACGGGGCGAACATCTGCCCTGTCCGCCGCCGCGATGATCAGATCCACCGCTTCATCCATCCATGACCGTGCGACGCGCTTTCGCAGATGGTCAGCGGTGGGATATCCCGGCGAATGCGCAATCAGATTGGAGCGCACCCGTTCGTATGCATCCATGAACTTTTCCATGAATTCATAGCCGTCTTTTAACGCCCCGTAGCGCTTGTGCATATTCCCTGACTTAGTGACTATCATCCCTTCGACATCCAGGACGTCGGCGTACAGCAGGAAACGCACTAATGAGGCGTCGTCGTCGCCATCACCGATGCCGATGTCCGTCTCAATGATAACTCGTGGTTTGTCATTGGCGCCGAATACAGGGGACAGGCCCGGCATTAAAGCAATGATCGCTGCAAAAGCGACCTGGAAACAGCCCTGCGCCTTCATGGATCAATCTCCTTAATAAGGATACACCGTCACGATCATTTCATTTTCTGCAGGTCGCGGATTCTCCCAAGCGAAAGTGCGCCGCGCCCCCCCAAGCAACTGGCATGAATCTGGAGGCCGCGGATCCGGCCCCGGAACTGGCGGTCCAACCCGGCCCCCTGCAGGGTCTTGTTGAAGTTCCCTATGACCAGGTCGCTGCTGCCTTCATCCACCGGACCGTTGCAGTAACCGGTCTTACGGTCAAGCTCCGCCGGGGCGCTCTCATCGCCAAAGTA
This sequence comes from Sedimentisphaerales bacterium, assembly GCA_035529475.1. Classification (GTDB taxonomy): domain Bacteria; phylum Planctomycetota; class Phycisphaerae; order Sedimentisphaerales; family Anaerobacaceae. Next base: position 7,995 of record DATKWR010000718.1, read on the forward strand.
CCAGCATACGCTATCTTTCTGCATTGATGCGTCGTATGTAACGGCAAAGAAAATCCACTTGCCGATCTGCACCTTGCCGGCGGAGCTGTCGTTCCGGATGCTGTCCGGCCATTCGTTGACGGCCAGGCGCATCGTGCCGTCCGCATGATGGACCAGATCGATTCCGGAGTGGTTGTGCTCCAGGCTGAAAAGTATCCGGTTGCCGCCGGGACCGACTTCCATGCTGGAGGCATGGAGCCAGCCGGTAATCGTAAATGACCGCGCACCGTCCAGTTCGGTTATCGGTCCGTCACCTACCTTGACCCATACAAATGGCTCCCCTGTCCCCAAATCGTACGTGCCATCTTTGGACCTCGTGATCTTGCCGCCGTGCAGCGTCACCTCGGGATAATCGCCTTCGGCAAAACCGAATTTGACTACGGGATCCTCGGAGTTCCGATCTACGCTGATCGGCAGCATCGTACAACCGGTGGCGCCGTCCGCGCCCGTAACCGTCAGCGTAACAACATAAATTCCTGGTTTCTCAAAAGTATGTGCCGGCGCGCTATTGGCGGAACTACCCGTATCGCCGAACTCCCAGTAACATTTCTCTTTCCACGGAGTGGAGAACTTGACCGTTAGCGGAGCGATGCCTTCGAGCTTGTCTGCCGTGGCCGTAGCCTCCAAACGCATTTTCTCAGACGGCCCATATCTGGTCAGACGTATCGCATAGTCCTGCTTGAGCGGTGCAATGGTGAATTTGCCCGGACTGGCTGAGCCAATCGGCAGGACCCTCATCTCCCAGGTATCAATGCCGTCAACCTTGTAAGGCCTGTCGCCCGGCAGATTGAGCGTCACTTGCCCCTTGCCGGAAAAGTACATCAGGTAACATTCCCCTTCCTTGGCCGTGACATAAACATCCGGGTAGTTGCTGAAATCCGGCTGCATCTGCTCATAGGGCAGCTCTTCGATGATATCTTTCATGAACTGAATCCGCGCCGGACTCTGTCCATGCAGGACGCCTCCCTTGGCCCACCACAGAAGATCCTGCGGATGCTTGTACGTCTCGCCATGCCCGACGTAGCAGCCCGCCAGCGAACCCATCCAGAAATTGCGGGTCATCTGCTCGGCGCTGATTTTCCCCCAGCCCTGGGGGATGTCGCCTTCATACCGGCACTCATCGTATATGACCGGTTTCTTGTATTTGTCGCGATAGTCTCGGGCCGCGTTGAAATTGCTGGTCTGGAGGCTGGCATGTGTCACCCACTCCCTCGTATGGTCATACCAGTCACGGCCGTTGTGAATACCCCGCAGGTGGTTATACGGATCTTTTTCCCGGACGAACTGGAAGTACGCGTCCCAGTGCTCCATCGGCCATTTCAGGAAATCGTATTCATTCGCGAACGACCACCACACATTGCGATAGGCCGCCAGACGGGCCACCAGATACCGAAGGTAAAACAGGTTGTTGTCATGGCCCATGCTCTCGAAGCCCCAGCGGTCGTAAGGATGAAAGATGATGATGTCGGCCTCGATCCCCATATCACGCAACTGTCCTACCCGCTTCTCGAAATGCCGCCAGAACGCCGGATTGAAGTGCTCGAAATCCCAGTCCTTCAACGGCTTGCCCTCATAGGGGTAATACTCAGGCTCATTCTGGTTATACGCATACGCCTTGGGGAATACGCACATCCGCATTTTGTTAAACGGAGCGTTTTTCAGCGTCTCCAGCGTCTCGGCTTCCATCGTATCGCCCTGGTGCGCCCAGGCGTAGCAAGTCGTTCCCACTGAAAAATGCCGTGTGCCGTCGGCATAGGCCAACTGATAGGTATTCCACACCCGCACGGGTCCGTGATTACCCGGCCCGGCTTTCGTGCAGGTAAAGCCGCCTTTTCTGCGGTCCAGCTCGCTGCAGTTGCTTCTTGTGATGTAGGTCCAATTACCCGTCGCATTCGGCATGAATCTGACCTTGTACATACCATTGCCGTCATAGAAGCCGTCGGGCTTAAAGACTTCAGTTCCTTGCGTGAACTCGGCGCCGAGCTTGACGTCCACAAACGGATTGCCGGCTGACGGCCCCTTCAACGTCAACTCGAAGATGCCCCACTGCTCCGTTTCAACAGCCGTCGCAGCATCCGAGCATCCAAACATCAAAAGCGCAATGATTAGTATGGTTTTCTTCTGCATGTCATCACTTCCTTAACAATTGAGTCTTATGAGTCCTGCAATATTGTGCCGCTCCAATCCGCGGTAGCCCGTTTTGACTCCGCCGCCTGAACAATGGAACGGCCATTCTGAATTCAAACGGATTCACCGAACGACCCGAGGCACTCTACGATTGACATTCTGTACGCCTATGGCCTGGAATACAATGCCATTTTGCGTTTGTTTTTCTACATTTTGCGAACACCTCGCCCTGTCATGGCCTTGAGGCCTGCGCTTTCGGCGGACCGGCTGTCACAGGGTTTGTGGAGGCTGTGCCGGCGCATCGCCTTTGCTCGGGCGCAGCGTGGACGATTTGCGTACCCGCTCCGTGACGGTCTGACATAGAGCACCGCCGGCTGGACGCAATGCAGAGCATGGATTATACAACTCCCACAAACCACAGATGCCGGCTTATCTTGAAGATTGGACCACAATATTCGCGGTCCGCAGACCATCGCTCTCTGCGCTGACGGAAACTTGACCGCCCTGCCCCTCCGTCGTTCGCACCACCAGCATTGCCTTGCCATAGAACAGCTTCCTGCTGTCGGCCTGGAAGGGTTCCAACGAAAGGGGATTGCCATTGCCGACGGCGGCGATACCGGCCGGACCCTCAACTGTGAAGCGAACGAGATTATCGGCCAACGGACAGAGCGTGCCTTCCTCGTCCACGGTCTCGACCAAGATATAGCAAAGGTCTTCACCGCTCGCCGACAGATTCGTGCGGTCGGGTGTCAGGCGAAGAGCGGCCGGCTCGCCGGCGGTGCGCATGATGGCCTGGCCGATCTCTTTGTTGGCCCTGTAGGCGACCGCTCTGAGCTGCCCAGGCTGATAGACCACGTCGTTCCAGCGCAGGCGGTACTTGTACGTTACATTGTAGTACGTCGATTCGACTGTCTCCGGATAAGCGCCGAATTCCCGGATGCTGGCCCATGTCCCCCCCGCCGTGGCGGTGAATTCGATGCGCAGGAACCTCGCGCGGGTGCCCACTTCGTGAAACACGTGCCGGGGACCGCCCCAGCGTGGATTGCGGCTGGTGTTTTTGGTCACAATAGTCTGCCAGCTTGATGCGTCGGTCGAGGCTTCGACTGCATAGCCGTAGTTTTTTGCCTCCTGCTCGAACTCGATGGCCAGGTAGCCGATAGGCTTGATCTCGCCGAGGTCCACCTGCCACCATTGGCCGGGCCCGGCAGTAGCGGCGCACCAGCGCGTAGCGCTATCGGCGTCGTTGGCATTGGCGGCGATATTGTTCTTGGCTGATTCAGCGGAGCTGGCTGTCACAGGTTTGCCCTGGGCGAAGTTGGCCGGCTTGGCGGGCTGCTGCCCTTTTGTTCGCCGGCCGAGCGATTTGCCATTGAGGAACAGCTCGGCCGAATCGCCGTTGGCATAGACGAAAACCGGCACCTTCTGCCCGACTTGATCGGGCCAGTTCCAGTGAGGCAGGATGTGCACGGTGGTGACGTCCGGGCGCCAGTAGCTGCGGTACAGATAGAACCGGTCCTTGGGGATGCCGCACAGATCGACGATGCCGAAGTAGGAGCTTCGTGCCTCCTGCGAGAAAGGCGTCGGCTCGCCCAGATAGTCAAAACCCGTCCAGACCAGCTCGCCGGCGACAAAGCGGTCATCCTCCATCAGTTGAAACTCCACGTCGGGGACGTCGGACCACGCTGCGGCATTCAGATCGTAAGAGCTTACCTGGAGCTGCTTGGAGAACTCGGTTTTCCCGTTCGGCAGCGGCAGCTCGTAGAAGCCGCGCGTGCTCAGCGCCGAGGCCGACTCACTATAGATGATGGGCTTATCGGGATACCGTTCTCTGTACCGGGCGTACCTTCGGGCATAATTCCATCCCGTCAGATCCAGGGCATCGAGGATGGGTTGATCTGCCGTGTTGGGGATATGGCATGACAATCCCACGGGGCGCGTCGGGTCGTATTTCCGCACGAAATCGCTCATGAACTTCACGCGTTCGGGTGACTTGCCTTCCCGGGTAGAAGGCTGATTGCCGATCTCGTTGCCGATGGACCAGATAACGACGCAGGGATGATTTCGGTCGCGCATGACCAGGTTGCGAATCTGTTTTTCGCCATACTGCTCCAGCGGCGGCTCCCCTTCGATGCGGTCGGCCTTGTCGTCCCATTTGTCGAAGGCTTCGTCCCACACGACCAGGCCCATGCGGTCGCATAAATCG
>DATKWR010000719.1:0-12537 GCA_035529475.1 Sedimentisphaerales bacterium
GACAGAATTCCCATCATGCCTATTGGATTGGTCGCGCTCAACAATGTTGAGACGACACCGGCAAAATTACCCAGCGTTCCCTCAAGGTCCGGCACGCCTATTCCCGGCGCGTCATCGGGCTGGTCTTCGCCCGTTGTTACCGTGTCGTCAAACCCGCCAAACCCGCTGAAATTAAAGGCCGGCGCGATACTGTTGGACAGTTGCGCCCCTTGCGTGAAGCCCGTGGCAGCCGGGCTCCGCGGTTGAAATGTCGGGATTGTGAAGTTAGGAAACGACGCCCGTTGCTGGCTCTGGAAATCACCCTGTTGCAGGCGCGCGAGAAGATCGGCAAAATTAGTGGCCATGATTACCCCAGAATTGCGAAGGAAAAAGTACGGTCAGCGGTAGCGCTGTTGACGTGCGTTATCGTCCACGCCCCATCCACCCGATCAGCGATCAGCACATACATGGTTGCGCCGTAAAGCTCGGTTGCCGCATTGGCGGTCTGCGGGTCGAACAAAACAACGCTTTCAGACGATAGAAAGTAGTTATTCAACACGGTTGTGGCGGAACCTGTCGCCAGCGTAATGGTGCCGGTGGAATTGATCTTGCCCGAAATAGCGAGGTTGGCCGTGTCTGCTGTCGGGCCTATCTCCGGCGTTCTCGGGAACCCATGGGTCATTTCCGGCCCTTTGCCTTGGGCTCGACTTCAATCCCGATGGCATTGTCGAATCCACCCGTAACGGTCGTGCGAAACTTCATGTAGCGACCGGACCCCCTCAATGTGGCCTCGCCCTCCCCGTTCAAGGAAGCGGTGGAGCCAAACGACGATGTTTCGGATAAAAGCTCGCGCGTCCCGATGGCTACCGTGGTTGTCCCGGTTCCCTCGATAATGGGCCGTTGCCGGTTGACGTAGTTACGCCTGCCGCCCTCGAAGGCGCCTTCGCCGGTTTCAAACACTGCATCCAGAGCAATGCCTTCCAGTGTCGCCAGCCTGTGGGATGGATCGAACACGGCCAGAACCGGCTCGCCACCCTTGAATTCCGCGCTGTCGATCAGATACGGGTCTGCGTCTATGTCCCTTGACGCCAAAGGCGCACTGTCAATGTCCTGCGCGCCGCCACGATAAAGGCCCAGTATTTCATTCTCGATTTCCGCCGTGCCCCAGCGGTCCCGAAATGGATTATAGATGGCGATCCTGTCCGGATTGCCGCCGCTTGTCGGGTAAGCGAAGAATATAATACCGAATTCGTTGATGGCCGTAGAGACGCGATGCAATGAGTTTTTGTCAATTTCAGAAAGCACCGTATTATCCAGCCGATTTTTCCCGATCTCCGACAATTGACCAGATGGCTCATCAAGCAGCCGGAAACCATCCTCGGCCAGAAAGAAAATCTTCGTCCCGGACTTAATAACGCCGTTCTTGGATATGGATCCGACATTATCCGCTATTCTATCAAACCTGAACTTGGTGGGCGGTCCCTCGAAGGTCATGCGCCAAATGGCGTCCTCCTGAAAGATTATGCCCGTTCTGCCGCCGATAATCTTGTTTACAGCCCCATGGGAGCCTTGCAAATCCTGAGCACCGGCCAATGTCGATGAACTTTCATCGAAATCCGTATAATCGCCAAGGGCTGACCATATGATTCCATTACGGTTTATCGCGCCGTCGTTTATGTCCCCCAAAACAAGGCAATCACTTACTACAGCAATATGATGGGCTTTGGGTTTGAGAGTTGAAGTCATGAAGGTTGCGAAGGAGCCAGACCCCACCGCAGCCTCAACCGGCTCGTCATTGATATTGGTGAGAATTATATTGTTGTCCCAACGGACGCCTTCCCAATTGTCTTCCTCGGTCAGATTATAAGTCCCGGCGCCTGACCATGTATTGGCCGCCAGAATGTAGAGTTTCGTCGCGTCCCCGGCATAGGTGAAATGCACACCGCTCGAATCCTCGAACGAGCCCAGATAGCGCGCCCGTGCGTCAAGCATATCCGAGACAATCAAAGGCCGATTGAAAGGCTTGAACCCCACCCCGCGCGGAACCGCGTTCCGGGCAATTGTCAGCCCCTTGTTCTGAACGTCGGGAAGATCCGGCAGATACTCGCCAAACGGAATTACCGCCATTACGCTACTTTTCTCACATGGTGCTGATTGGCATAGGACAACCACTCATCGGCATATGCAACGCCTTCACATGCGGGCATATCAGGCGTGCCACGGGTGAAATGGACGTTAAGCGGCGTGATATCCGGACTGGACCAGCCTTCGAGCCAGTTCCATGCTTCATGCAGCGACCCTATTTTTTCATCCTCTATCCACCCCAACCCATGCAGATAGGAACCCGGCATGTTGTTGACTGTATAGGGATCAAGCCCGTTGCACCGGGCGGTATTCATAATCATCAGCGAGGACCAGTTCTTTCGTTCATAGAGCGTCTGCGCAAGCCCGCCCATCTTGGTTTCCTCGGTGGGCGTATGGACGTGTTTGACCACGCTCAACGCCTTGGATTTGTCCGCGTAATCAAACAGTTCCTCGATATCCGCCCGAAACATCATGTCCGGGTCCATGAACACCACCCATTCATCACGGAAATCGTTCATCATCGGGACACAGAACCGGGTAAACGAGAACGCCGTGGAAAACGGCTTGCCGTCGCGGTCATCCCACATCTGGCCTTTGCTATCGACCCTGTAAGACCGCCAGTATTTCTTTTGCCAGCGTAGCTCATGTTCCTTGATAGGGATGACTTCAACTGGGCTTTTGGTGTGGCTGTAAATGCTTTCCACCAGAACGTCATAGGCCCTGGCGTCCTTGATGTCCGTACCGATAAAAATCTTCATATTCTAACCCTGCTTGATTGCGCGAGAACAACGCCGGATTGCATGGCCATCGGCTGGCCCCGACCGGAATCCGATCCTGACATTTGCATGCCCCTGAGAAGCCCGGCATATAAATTACCGTATTTGGCAATATCCTCGTTTTCATCGATGTAGATAGCGGCTTCGAGCAAACATCCGTAGAGATAAACCGCTGGATTGGCCGTCAGAAGCCAGTTTGGATCATTCGATGCCAAAGGTGGAATAGATTGATAATAAAGGATTTCCAGCGTTGCCGAACTCGACACGGGATTAAGCCTTATTTCACCCCCGACAATGTCGTAATAAACCGGCGCCCCCGAACTCGCGCTTGATAATGTCTTGTCGAACATCCCGCTCGGCACCGGCTGCAAGGCCCGGTTGGCGGCAGTGTCCTTGAGCGCCTTGATTTCGAGGAAGTCGGTTGGAAGGGCTATATACTCCCCCGTGGGGCTTGCTGTGGCCCTTGCCTCCATCTGCCGAACCCTCAGGGGCTGGGTAGCGAAAGCATCGCCGTAATCACCGTAATTGAGCCTTGCTTCGGCCAGTATAACAAAATCGTCATCCACATCCCCGAGATCGGTGCGTTTGCCGATATAATCGCTCACCGCCGTCAGAAGAGCGGCGTAGGTGTTAATGGCCATTGTTCAGCACCGTAATCCAGAAGCCCGCGTCAACACGGGCCAGTGAGTGAATGACGAACCGCTTTTCGAACTTGGGTATCCACCAGCCCATATCTTGCTGGATAAGATGAGCGTTACGTCCATCGGGCAAAAGTTTTCCGGCAGGGCCGCTGGCTATAGTGAAAAACCCACACAGCTTAATGACCCGTTTCAGATCGTCCAGAACATTATCCAGATAGTCCGGCTCAATATGTTCCAGTACATCTATACAAACCACCAAATCGTGCGGTTCGGGCGGATCGTCCTTGCCGGGAATGCCGGGATCGTATTCGGTTATCTCAATCGGCTGGCTTAGATGATCGGGCAGGGCCTCTCTCAAGCGGCCCTTGCCAGACCCGTAATCAAGAATTTCTGTAGCCCCGCATTCTCCGACGATGGCGGCAACAAGCGGTGCGTAGTGGACCGAGGCAGTACCGTAATTCTGGTCCTGGTGGAGAGATTCCTGCATTTCCCGATATTCATCGCTGATAATCTGTCGCACACTTCTTGTATCGGCCACGCGCCATTCTCCTGTCTGATAAGATCCACACTGCGGTACCACGGCATTTTCTCGCCCAATGTCCCGTACCGCCATGCGGCGTTTCCGGGCACCAGCGCCCATGTCTTTATTCCAAGCGCCCCGGCACAGTGAACCGCCGCCGTCGTGACCGAAATCACCAGGTCAAGCTCGGCTATCAAAGCCGCCGTGTCATCGTAATCTTCCCCCTCGACCGCCCGTGGCCAATGGTGGATATAGTCCGGAAGGTTGTCGGTGTTCTTGTATTGCAGGCTGATCCAGTCCGCGTCGTATTCAAGGATCGGAAACAAATCCCGCAACTCCATGGATCGGGTTTTCTCCCCCGTGTCAGCGACGCCACCAGACCATGCAATGCCGATTTTCGGCTTGTCGGAAAGACTGTCTAAAAGCGCCTTCCATTGCAGCCGTCTTTCGGGATCCGCCTTCAGATAAGGTGTGCCCGGAAAGTCTTCCGCACTGTTTCTGAAATACGCCCCCAGCGATCCGATGGGCACCCAGAAATCGGCGTCCGTCTGTTGCTTCCACAACGCCCCGTTATCGGTTTTGGTGCCATAGGATCGACAGTCGAAAGACCTTCCCAAAAGCCCCGATATCTTGGGGATGGTGTCGAAGATTATCTCGTGATCCTTTTGCAAGTCGGGGATCATGGAAGCGAACATGATCACATCCCCCAGCCCCTGCTCGCCGGTTACGATCAGCTTGCCGGGCTCTCCATTCCACAGGGGTATGGGATATTCCGGCAAACCAGCCCTGAACCGGGGGTGAAGGTATTTGTTGTAGCTGTACCAGCCCTCTTCCCACATATGGTTGGCCAGCATGGCAATGGAGATATTGAACACCGCCCCGTCACTGTCGGGGCTAATCTTGAGCGCCGCCTGACACAGCCTGAAGGCTTCCTGATAGTCGGCGTTCACGATTGAGATATAAGCCTTGGACACCAGGCCGGACGCATCCTTGCCGTTGGCCTCGAGGCACCTGTCGGCGTACTCGATGGCGCGTTTCCACAACTCGGGCTTATAAGCGCCCATGTCGACGTAGTTTTTGGCAAGCAGCGATGACGCCCCTTCCGCCCTCGGACTGATTTCCAGCACCTTGTGCAGGACAAGGGTGGATTCGTAATGCCGTTTTTTCTTGCTTAAAGACGTGGCGAGGATCTGCAACAAGGGCACGTTGTCAGGATAGAATGACAAGGCTTGCCCGCATATCTCTATGGCTTCCTCATGGAAACCCGCCTGTGTCGCGCGCGCCGCCAATTGACAAAACTCGACATATGACTTTTTCATATGCGGCCCTTCCATGTACGGAGATAGGCGTATTCAGGATCGTTGAGTTTCTTCCTGACACGGTCCCAATGGGTGGGATCGTAGAGGTTTATCCCCTCGGTGTGCCATTTGAGAATAATTCCCTCCGGGACACAGGCAGCATGCCATACGTCCTTTTTACGCTGCTTTTCATGCAGTCCGGCGTTGGCAAGATCCTGCGCCCATTTGACCACGGGACCAACGTCGTCGTGCTCATACGAGATGGTGCGCTCGCGCGTCGTCGCGTCGTAATCGTGGTAGGTCTTGAGGCCGGTGAGATAATCGTAATCAAGTAGTCGTTTGCTCATTGTTCCCTCGAAAGAAGGGGGGGCCGAAGCCCCCCGATCATTACGCGGCTGTCAGGTCGGTGCACTTCCCGGACCCGAACGGGTTACGGCATTCCAAGGTGGTTTCGGTGAGCATCATGATTTTCTCACTGTCACCGGTCTTGGCGATGGGGATGGTCTGCATGGGACGAAGCTCGGCATTGGCCCACAAGGTCATATCCAGAACCAGCGCTGTCCGGTCTCGACTGAACCGGTTGGGGACGATGGTATGCACGCCAAAATCACTGACATAGATATCAGCGGCCCCGACAATGACACCCTGGGTGTTGCCCGGTACGTCCTTCTGCAAGGTGGCGATGCCGGTAAACGCCGACGCCGCCTGCTTGTTGAACGGACCCACCATGATCACGCGCGGCTCGCCGCCGTTTATCCATGCCTGCTTGATAACCGTATCAAGACTGGCTTTGGTAAAAGCGGAAACCGATGTGCCATCCGAGAACGTCGCGAGCAAGCCGGTTGCCGTCGCAAAACCCGGCGTGGTTGTCGGCGTGGTTGTCCCGGAACCAGAGAACGCATAGGTCAGACCGTTTGCGGTCAGGGTTCCAAGCCATGCCTCGACACCGCCCAATTGGGGGGCTGTGGTAGTACCGCCGGCGCTTCCGTCATGCTCGCCGAGGAAGATTGCTTCCATGTCGCGCTTGAGTTCCTTGCCGGTTTTGGCGATCTGGTAATCGAGTTCCTTTGCCCGTCCGGCCAGATCGATGGCCTGCATGGTGCCGGTAACGACGATATCCTTGCGGAAGATCTGCAGATGATTCCGCAAGAGTTGGGTTTTCGAGATGGCCACTCCTGAGTGGTCGTCGCCTTCGAGTGCGGCATTGGTCGTATTGAAAGCCGCGAGGTTGTCAATCTGCCAGTCATGAAGTCTCGCCGATGCTTTTACCCGCGCCAGATTTGATACAAATGGCGTTTCGGTTGGTGAGATATCATAAATGTCGTCGGACAGATCTTCCCGCTGCCCTGCGGCGGTGTAGGTCGTATAAGCGTTTGTAGGTATAGCCATGATTAACTCCTGTTGGCTCTGGTTGCGCTGAGCACAGCAGCGGCGTCTTCAAGGGAACCGGACTTTTTTAGTCTGGCCCTCGCTTCGGAAATACTGGTTGTCGGCTGGGTACGTGACGGTTTACCGGTAGGCGATGTCGTCTTCGGTGTAGGTTTTTTGGCCTTTACCTGGGACTTGATTTCGTCATAGCGGCTGGCTTTGTACGCAATCTTCAACATCTGTGCGTCGATAACTTTCGACGCAACCTGCCGATCTATCCCCTCTCGAACGAGATAATCGTGGATCGACGAAACGCCGCTGGTGAACTTTTCCTGGGTATTCCAACCGGGGAAAAACTCCACTAAACGGCGCGCGCTTTCCTGTCTGAATTTACTCTCGTTTTGCTGGGATATTCTGGCATTCTCTTCAGCGACTTTCTGGCGTTCCGATTTATTCCTTTCAACGTCCCGCATGGCCCGCTGATAACGGGCCTGTTGGACGTTGAAAGCATCGGGGTCGTACTGGTCGCTGTAGGGATCGGCCAGATCGGGGTCAGGCGGTTCCGGTATCGTTACGTCCAGCGATTGGAGCCGTGCCGACAATTGGTCACGCAATTCAATGACCCTGGCGGCAAGCGCTTCAACCTCTTTTTCCTTCTCTGCTACTTGCTGTACTTTTTGGGTCGCCCCTCTTTCCGCTGCCTTGAGACGGTCCGCTACTTCCTTCTGAAGCGCGGGATCGGCCTTGGCAAAGAGGTCCTTCCCTTCCTTCGATAGCGCTGCCGGTGCGTCAAGGGTTTGTGTTTCCACAGCCTCGTCCAGATCGTCAGCAAACAGGTCGTCCTCTTCCAAGGGTGCGGCCTCTTCCGCCGGTATTTCGGCAGGAATTTCTTCCCTTTCGGGCTCAAGTTCGTCGGCAACAATAACATCAGGTTCCTCAATCGGGGCTCTGTCCATCGCATCGCGCACAACGTTTTCACGCCGCAGGGCTATTTTTTCGGCTGCCTGCTCGACGCTGCCCTCTTTGATAACGTCCTGTCTATTTGTTGCCATTCTCTTCTCTCTTTGTGTTATTTCCGTCGGTCACGAAGTTGTTGAGCATGCTTTCAATCTGACCGATGGACCGAAACTGGTGGTAGGCGATTTCTCTTGAAACCGGATCGTCCGGCGTGGTTGCCGCCCAGCACGCCTGACAAAATATGGCGCACCGGTCCATTGCTTCCCGGAATACCGGCTGTTCAAGCAACCATGCGGCCTGCTCGCCGCGTCTGATCTTCTCGGCGTTGGTCATCGTTTATTATCCGGGTCCGCTATTCTTGTATCGACATTGATCTTCCGGGCTCCGAGACGGGCTTCGATGGCCAGTTCTTCCCGCTTCAACGTGGCTTCCATGCCAAGTTCCATGCCCTCAAGCTCGGCTTCCGTCTGGATCTCAAGCAGCTTGAGTTGCGCATTCTGGATAAGTTCCTGTGCCTTGAGGCGCAGCTTTTCCTGGATCTCGGACTTTTGCAGGCCCAGCTTGGCTTCTACTTCCTGGCTTTCCAGAATAAGTCTTGCCTGATCGATCTGCATTTTGGCCTGCACCTTTTGCTTTTCGAGTTCAAGCCTGCCCATTTCGATGGGGTCGGGCTGTTGCTGCTGGCGTTGCTGCATCTGCTGGATAAGAGCTTTGCCCTTCTGCGAATTTGGGTCCGTGAAATACAGATCAGGGTTCACGAACCCCAGCGAATCTACCGCCATTTTAAAGCCGTTATAGATATTGTCGGGGCTGACCATACCCTGCTGTGCGCCCAACTGCATATAGCCTGAAAGCTGCTGCAAATTGGCCGCCTGCTGCATCTTGTTGCCGGTTCCGAGACCAACATTCACGTCAAGGTCCATTTCTTCCGGCCAGTTGCCCGGCGAGACCTGGACGAACGTATTGGTCAACCGGATGCTGCGTTCGACATTATCGTATTTCCGCATAAGTTTGTAGACCGCGATACACAAATCCCGGACGAGGGTTTCGGCATACACCCTGGCAATGAGTGCCTGCTTTTCCTGTGCAAGGCTCATCATAAATCCGGCTGTGGTCGCCGGTGTCTTATGCAGTACGTTGGGGTCAAGCCCCTGCCCCATTTTGGAAACCCCGGTACGTACTTCGGCAACGCCTTCGAGGTATTCGAGCGCCGGGAAGATGGAATCGCCGATAGGCACGTTACCCAGCGGCTGAACGTCAGCCTGTCCGTTGGGAGCCGATCTGATTCTGACCGGCACCCGCAAATCCTGATTGAGCAGTCCGTCTATATCCACCTGACCGGGCACGGATTCGAATATCTTGAAGCGCTGGTTATTCATGCCGTAAAGGTTGTCCAGCCATTCCCGGAAGATGGTGGATTTGGCCAGTTGAATGTCCATGACTTCCTCGGCAAGGGACGTGCCGTAAAACTCATGCGGTTTGGGGATTGGGCACCCGGCCTGATAGGGCCAGTCATCATCCCATTCCTCGGGCTCCATGATGATTTTACCCGCATCGTCCCGCAGATAACGCCAGCGTTCGGATTTGCCGTCCTCGTCAACGTCTATCTTGGCGTGTTCCCACCAGACCGCCACCAGACGCGACGCCTTATCGCTCTTGGCCGGTACCGGCACGTAATCGCGGGTTTGCCCGTTATTTGGCGTGTTCATGTCCGCTGTCGGAAGGTTCTCGGCGACAGACTTCTTGACCCCCATTTCAATCAGGTCGGAAACCGACTTGTACATCTTCTCCGCGACGTAATCGGCTTCGTCCAGCCGGACCGCCGACGGATCGATCAGGAAATTCTCAGGGACCACGTTGCCGATGCGGATTTTGTACCGCATTTCACCCGTTATTCTGATCTTCACATCATAAGCGATCAGTTTCTGACCAAGAATCGTGATTTCCCGGTCTTCCTGCTCCAGTATTTCGATATTTTCATCGTTTTCCAGATCGATAAGATCGTCGCCCAATATTCCGGTACGTCTTTCCGTCTTTTCGGTCGAAACCTCTTCCGCCCATGTCTTGGTAATCCCGACTTTTTCCAGCAAGCCATCCTTGAAAGCAGTCTCAAGGATCGAAAACCCCCGATTCTGCTTCATAATCACATGATTGACGCCAATCGTGGCCTCACGGGCCTGCATCTCGTCCTCCGGGCCTATGGGAAGGAAATCGCATAATCTGCTACCGGCGGTGAATACCTTCATCAGCGCTGGCATCAGCGCCTCTATCTTGTCCCGCACGTCCGTCAGTATAAATTGCGAACGTCCGGCGACTTCGTTCCTGAAGGGTTTTCCTTCATAATAGTCCCTTGCCATCTTGCGGACTTCAAACAGTTCGGACTCGGCAAAAGACTTCGCGGCCTGCTTGCGGGATTCCAGAATTGCCTTGATTTGGTCGCGGTCAAGCATCAGACGAACACCCTCTTGGGCAATTCAAGCGTGGTCCACTTAAAAGCTGGCTGCATGCCCATACATCCTATTCTGAAGGCGTCCGCCGGATGGGACGCCCAGTTGTGCAGGGGGCGATTTTTAAACACGCCCTGGTTTTCATCAAATTCATGCCGGTACTGCCGCAGCGCCTCTATGCCTCTGGAACATTTCTGGCGGTCAAACCAGCATTTCGGCAGTTTGTTTCTGACGTTCGATATGCCGTCGTCTATCTTGTGGTTTTCCACCACCCGGCACTGATAATTCAGCAGATCCTGAAGCACGTCCTCGCGGGACTTTCCTGCCAGAAGCTCCCGTGCGCGAATGTCATGCGGCAGATAATGCTCACCATAGACATAATCATGCTCCTGTAGCTCCTGCACATACTCCGAAAGAGGCTTGCCGGAATCCTCATAATAATCGATCCAGTGGATTTCCTGCCCGATAAGCTGGAAATACCATATCACAGTAGAATCCCCAATTCCTATATCCCACGCCGTATGAACCGGAATGGCCCGGTCATACGGAACGTTACCTATGCGGCCTTCTTCCTCGGCAAGAGCGATATCAGCCGCGAAGTATGCGCCCCTGATTTGTGCCTCAAACGAACACTCGAATTCTTGATCGAATTCCGCCGCCGTCATTTCCCGTTTGGCGGACGATAGTTCCGCCTCGTCGATCACCCCGGTTTCGGTTGATTTGTACATGAAGGCTTTCCAGGTGGCGTCGGCATGCCGATTACCGTCGATATCCTTAAAGCCATCTCTTGCGTTCAGGTAAAGCTC
This sequence comes from Sedimentisphaerales bacterium, assembly GCA_035529475.1. GTDB lineage: Bacteria > Planctomycetota > Phycisphaerae > Sedimentisphaerales > Anaerobacaceae. Next base: position 10,878 of record DATKWR010000719.1, read on the forward strand.
ATAGAATTCATTATGCCCCTGAGGTGTGCCAATGAAGATTCCAAATCCCTGTCTATCAGTCAGCAACGGTCGAATAACCGATCCCCACAGGCCGGGTCGCATCTGCGCATATTCGTCCAGAATAACCCCGTCCAGATACATACCCCGCAGAGCGTCCGGATTGTCGGCCCCGAACAACTGGATTTTGGCCCCGTTGGGCAGATCGACCCTCAGATCGTTTTCGTAGAACTTCCTTCCCGGTATGTCGTTCGTATATTGCTTGAGGTAATCCCATGCAATCTGCTTGGCCTGTCTGAACAGCGGCGCAATGTAGGCAAACCGCTGATCGGGCTTGTCACCTTCCAACGCCGCCCGGATCAGAATATTGATGCACAGGACGGTCTTTCCCATCCGCCTGTGGCATACAAGCACGTTGAACCGTTTCAGGCTGTTGAATATCTCCTCCTGAACCGGTCGGGGCTTAAATAGGATTACTTCTTGCAAATCTGGGCCACACGCGGATGTGATATGCCGAAGTGGTCGGCGATGAATTTCAGCGTCTCGCCACGGGCGCGCATTTCCCGGATAATGTCGTCGCGCTCGGGCTGTTTGTACTTCTTGCCACGGGCTTTTTTCAGAAAGACAAGTCTCACCGGCGTCTATCCTTTCTGCTTTTCAAGGCCCGGTGCAGATCAGGCCGGGCCGATACTCTTGCAAGATCGGATTGCACCTTGGCATGAATTCGTTTGAGTTGCGGTAGGGAAATCGTGCCAGCGGGCGTTGAGGACGGCCCGTAAACAACAGTGTTATTCCCACCCATGGAACCGATCACAGCGGGGTCAAATTCCGGCCATTCCGACAGATATGCGGTTTCAGCCGTGTCCCATGTCCTGACCGTGGTAACGTGTCCGTACAGCCAGTTGGCGGGCGTGTGGTCTACGCCGTAGCGCAGTTTCGTCATGCCGGTTGGGGCTGTGCCGGATGTATCAGGGGTGGCCTGTGCTACAACAGCGTCATCGGCATCGAACAAGGTAGCGTTGAAAGCTCCGTCGGCGCAGGTGACGACGACCTTTCCAACCGTGTTGTTTGCCAGGGCGCCGCAGTTCAGTGTTGCGACTGTTGCTGTAGCTGTTTCGATCAAGGCTATAATGTCGCCGGCAGTGCGCGATATCCTGATCGAGTGGTCAATCCCAGCGCTGTCGTCGTCGGCCTGGATAATCGTTTCGGTGTCTATTCCCCCGTTACCGGTCCTAAAGTCCACGGCAATGGTGCAAGGGCTGTCCAGCGTACCGATGGTGGCGACAAGGTTATCGGCGGCGCGTGTCCCGAGCCCAATATAAGAGGAAACAAAAAAATCCTCGACGCAGACCCCCCATACATAAAAAGTATTTCCGGGGTCCAAGTAACTATTACCAAGTGTCGATGTGCCGACCGGAGCAGTGGCCGAGATTGCTCCTCCAACCACCATGTTATTATCGACACCGACCGGGCCTTTTAACCAAATCCGATACCAGCCATCGGAGCATGCTTCATAGCCCGAATTAATAACGGCCGCATTTTCCTCAATCGACTGCGTGTCGAAATGAAAACTTATCCAGGGTATATTCGGGGTGTCCCCCGGACCTCGCAAGGTGACGTATTCACTGGTTCCCTTCTTAACGTAAACGCTGGTGCCCAGATC
>DATKWR010000720.1:0-5829 GCA_035529475.1 Sedimentisphaerales bacterium
GGCCCAGACCCGCACGTAATCCCCCATTTCTTTGTGGCGCTGCCAGACGTTTTCCATGCCTTCTTCGAGCAGCTTCTTGCATTGGTAGTTCAGCGCCATGACGTGGGGGATGCTCGGTGTGGTCGGCGTCTGGTTCTTTTCCGCCGCCTTGGCAAATGCCTGGAAGTCGAAGTAGTAGCCTCGCCCGGGGACGCTCTTGCTCTTCTCCAAAGCTCTCTTGCTCACTGCGGCGATGGCGAATCCCGGCGGAATGGCGAAGGCCTTCTGAACCGAAGCCAGCGCGACGTCCCACCCGAGATCGTCAAAGTGCAGAGGCAGGCCGACCATCGCGCTGACGGTATCGACAAGCACCAGCACATCGGGGTACTTTTGTTTCATCATCTCGCTGATCTGGTAAACCGGGTTTATCAGTCCCGTACTGGTTTCGCTATAGACCAGGGTGATCGTAGCGTATTTGCCCGAGGCGAGTTTCTTGTCGATCATCTCGGGCGTCGTCGCCTGGCCCCACTCGACTTTGAGCTCTTCGACGTTTCTGCCGCAGCTTCGGGCGACGTCGGCCCACTTGTCGCTGAACGCACCGCAACAGGTGCACAGGACGGTCTCGTCGAGCCCCACGCAGTTGCGGATGGCCGCCTCCCAAATGCCCGACGCCGAAGACGTCGAGAGAAAAACATTCTGGTTCGTGAAGAGGATCTTCTTGAGCATATCGACCGTCTCACCGTGCAATTGAGAATATTCCTTCCCGCGGTGTCCCAGCGTCGGGCGCGCCAACTGCTGAAGGACATCGTCATCGACTTTCACGGGGCCGGGAATAAATAATCTCGGTGGATTCTTCCAGTCTGCCATATAAGTTCTCCAAAAAAACGATCAACCCTTGTTTATTGTCAAACCCGAATAGACTTTCGGGTAAAAGTACGTTGATTTTTGGGGCATTCTTTCGCCCGCATCCGTGACCATCTTGAGCTGCTGTATCTTGACCGGGTTCATAAAAAAGGCCGCTTGTTTGCGTCCCGCGTCGATCTGAGCGATGGAATCATCGATCGCGTTGGCGGTGTCTTTGACGTATTCGATATTCTCGCCCCGGGCCAGCCTCTGCTCGTCGATGCCCAATAGCTGTTCAATGATGAGCTTGTGCAGGATAGAAACGTCCAACGCCCTCCAGGCCGCGCTTTTGTCGGGCACGAGCTGGTCCATGGCGTCAGGGTCGTTCAGCACAGCGCAGTAGAAAGCGCCACCGGCCCCGTATATGCCGAAGGCGTTTTTGTCGTTCTCGTGCTCGGCCTTCATTTGCTTGAGCATTTTCTCTCTGGCCCGATTCTTGGCCTGGGGCGAATCGAATCCATGCTTAGTCATCTGAAATCTCTCGCCCAGCCCGGCTATGAGTTTGCTCATACTGAAGTTTTCGAGATTGCCGACGAGGCGATGGGTGGCCAGGACGATCAGCCCGGCCTGGTGGATGTTGGCAAAAGCAAGCATTTGATACTTAGCCGCCGGGTTCTTGCTTTCCTTGGAATACGTCAGGCCCGTGGTGTAGCGGTGGTGGCCATCGGCGATGATGCAGCTCTTGTCGCTCATCATGTTCGCGATTCGCTCGATGTCCTTGCCGGCGGTGATCGCGAACAGACGATGCCGCACCTGCTGCTCATCCACAAAATCAATGAGCGGCTCGGTCTGGGCGGTTTTCGCCATAACTCGGTCGGCGACCTTCTGCTTGTCCTCGTAGAGCATGAAAACCAGGCCGAAATCCGCGCAGGTCGCCCGTTTGAGACTGAGCCTGTCAATCATCGGCTTGGGGAATACCTGCTCGTGAGGTTTGACGATTTTGCCGAACTCTTCGAGCTTGCCCAGGGCGATAAAGCTGTGGCGCCGATATCGCGTGCCGGCCATTTCAAAATCCTGCACGTAGGCGTAGATCGCTTCGGCCTCGTCCTGCTTCAGGGCGCCTTCTTTGATCCAGCGGCTCAGAAAATCGGCCGCTCGTGTGTATGGATTGCTCCGCTCGTTGTCGGCGGCCGTCGTTTTTCCTTTGGTGATACGAACGAGGTTATGTTCGCTCTTTGCGTAGAGCTGCTCCCGCTGGCCATCGTCTATAACGTCATACGGCGGCGCAATGCACCCGCCCGCGTCGCCGACGACCTCGGCATTGAACCTAAATGCTTTGAACGGCTCAACTTGCATATCTTTCCTTCACGTTTTGCAGCTTCCGTCTCAATCCTCAGCCGGAATCGAACACCAGCGTCAAGGGTGAAGTCTCAAGCACGCACCAACGATAAAGGCCCGGATAATACTAAACAGTAGGCTGATTGTCAAACACCAAGCGGGTGCTCTTGAACTTCGGAGAACCAAGGCTCCTCCGGCCGATGAGCTAACGCACCGATGGGAATTGGGTCTGTTTTCTTGGAGCCACAAGACGCCTTCATTTTCATAACCCTCTTTGAAGAAGCAGGTTAAGTTCGTTACGACCTTCCTAAAATTGGCTTTGTTTTATACAATAGGCTCTGAGAATTGGCTTTGTTCTTCATTTCATGGTCGAATTCACCGCGGCTGCCTGCGCTGGGGGGCTTCTGAAATTGGCTCTGTTTCGCATAATCAGGCCCCAGAAAACCTGTCCGCCAACTCCTTGGCAAACAAGGTCCGGCATCCCTTGGAGATGACGGAACGAATTGGCTTTGTTTTGCATAATCACGCCCTTCCAAAGCGCGTCATTGTTGTGTAGGATCCATTCGGCTGCGCTCAGAGCCTGCCCTGAACGGAGTTAAAGGGACAAGTTTCGAGCTTCGTGCTTCGGATTTCCAGCCAACGGCTGGCAATTGGCTTTGTTTTCTTGGACTGCCGCAGCCGCCGTATTTCCATACGCCCTTTATATATAGACGCTTGCGCTGATTCGGCCCATTGCCAGATTGGGTTTGTTTTTCAGAATCGTGGCTTGCCAATCGCGCCCCTTGAAGGTTGTCATCTTGTTTAGGATTTAGGGTTTCGTGCTTAGGATTTCCCGCCAAAGGTCGGCATTTGGGTTTGTTTTTTCAAAATTGACTCACAGCCACAAAACCACCAAGACACGAATTGACACTTCTACATTCGATGTTCCTTGTCCAGTATTCGATATTCAATCCTGATTCCCGCCGTCCCCCTCGTTGTCTATGAACTACGAACCATGAACTATCTACTCTTCTAACATTTAGTTTGATATATATTGTACAAAGACCAGCCTGGCCGTCAAGTGAAATCTCCGATGAACGCAGATGAATACAGTTTTGGATTCACCACGAAGACACGAAGAAATGCACTCCTCCAACTAATCACCAATCTCTAATCATGGTGGCCGTGGATTTTCCCGCAGCGAGATCCAGCAGCAAGACGCCGGACGGACAGCCGACGGTTTGACACAGACGCCGCAGCAAATTAGAAATTGGAATGAAGAAACGTAGGGTGGCGGCTTGCCCCACCGTCCTTCTTATCATTGCAAGTGAAGCCATATACCACGTAAGGCAGGCTATAAAAAACCGGTGGCTGCCATGAATGAAGCCCTTGCCTTAATAAATGGGGTGCGTACTATCTTATTTCAGGGCTTCCAAGACAGTTTTGAGCTTGCCAGGATCATATGTCATTTCCGGTATTACTACCGACTCAATGCGTCTCATGATTTTGAGATAATCTTCAGCGTCCACGTATTCAGCGTGGTTATATACTTTGCCCTGATCAACAAAAAACAACTCTCTCCTATCAGTTTCTTTCATGTCTGTTACGCGATAGAAGCGAATCAGGAATTCATAGACTGCGATAATTCTGTCAACTGGATCAACCCGAACTAATTCCTGCTCAACATGCTCCGTTGGCTCTAATGACTTTTTGTATATCATTTTCTCAGTAAACATATAACCTGCTTTGGCGGCTGAGGTGATAGACTGAGATTGCTTATCGTATACGTACAAGTTATGGATAACGGAAAGCGATGTTGCTGGAATGTCCCCTATGTTGGATACCGAGACTATTGGATTTCCTTGAACTGGAAAATCGAAGAGGCACTTGACTTCCGGCATGATGTGTAGGTGCGCCAACCTATTGGTTGTCCTGTTTTGTTGCCAACTGAACAGGGCGGAAAGAGCTGCAACTAAAAGAGCGAGTAAGCTGATCCAGTTAGAAGTGGACTGCTTTTTTGCCCTCTTTCTTCGCAAATCCATGGACACGTTCTTTTTTCTCCGTTTCATCAAGATCCTTTCGTGTCTCGCATAGGGCTCTCCCAACGGACGCATCAATCCTTCGATCGGCCCTTCAACCTTGCTCAGGGCTTGGGCTTATTCAGGACGGCACCCATAGGCTTAAGATTAGCACACAGGAGTCTGCTTGTCACGAAGTTCCGACAGAAGACGGGATACAGAACAAAATCCCTCAAAATCGGCGAAATCCGCGGTTGAACGTTCCGATGAGCTGAGCTACTTTGCTTGTGCGCCGTTGAGGTATTTGTCTATCGAGGAGGCGGCGATTCGGCCCTGGCCCATCGCTAAGATGACGGTGGCGGCGCCGGAGACGATGTCGCCGCCGGCGAAGACGCCGGGGACGCTGGTTTGCATAGTGCTTTCGTCCACGACGATGGTGCCCCATTTGGTCGTCGCCAGCTCAGGCATGGTCTGCGGAATCAGCGGGTTGGGCTTGTTGCCGATAGCGACGATGACGGTATCGAGCTCCATGATAAACTCGGAGCCTTCGACGGGGACGGGCCTGCGGCGGCCCGACTCGTCCGGCTCGCCAAGCTCCATCCTGATACATTCCATCGCCACGACACGATGGCGGTCGTCGCCGATGATGCGCGTGGGATTGTTGAGCAGCATGAGCTTGACGCCCTCCTGCTCGGCGTGGTGGATTTCCTCGGCGCGGGCGGGCATTTGCTCTCGCGCCCGGCGATAAACGATGGTCACGTCGCCGCCCAATCGCAGGGCCGTTCGCGCCGAATCCATCGCCACGTTGCCCCCCCCGACCACGGCGACGCACTGGCGCTTTATCGGCGGCGTGTCATACCCGGGAAACAGGTACGCCTTCATCAGGTTGGATCGCGTCAGGTACTCATTGGCGGAATAGACGCCGACCAGGTTCTCGCCCGGGATTCTCATAAAGGAGGGCAGTCCCGCCCCGCTACCGACGAACACGGCGTTGTAGCCCTCGTCGTTCATCAGCTCGCGGATCGTGCTATTGCGGCCGACCACGTAGTCCATCACGAATTCGACCCCGAGCTTCTTGAGGTAATTGACCTCCGCCTGAACCATTGTCTTCGGGAGACGAAACTCAGGGATGCCGTAGGTCAAGACGCCGCCCGCTTCCTGAAGGGCCTCGAAAACGGTCACATGGTGCCCGAGTTTTATCAGATCGCCCGCCACCGTCAGCCCCGCAGGCCCGGCCCCCACGATGGCTATGCGCTTACCCGTCTTGGCGGGAATATCCGGCACTTTGATCTGGCCGCTGTTGCGCTCGTAATCGGCAATGAACCGCTCCAGCCGCCCGATCGCCACCGGCTCGCCCTTGACCCCTAACACGCACAGCTTCTCGCATTGCTCTTCCTGGGGACATACGCGGCCGCACACCGCCGGCAGTGCGTTTTGCTCCTTGATCTTCCAGGCGGCCTCGAGGAACTTGCCTTCCTGCACCAGCGAGATGAAACCGGGGATGTCGATACCAACGGGGCATCCTGTGACACACCGGGGCTTTTTGCACTTGAGGCAGCGGCTGGCTTCCAGAATGGCCGTTTCCTCCGAGTAGCCGTACGGGACCTCCTCGAAGTTTCTGGCCCGGTCCTCCGGGGCCTGCTCCGGCATCGGCTGTCTTGGAATCTTTTCT
>DATKWR010000721.1:0-4619 GCA_035529475.1 Sedimentisphaerales bacterium
TCGGCTGCGACGAAAAGCCCGCGGCCCTTGATGATGAATGCTGCGGCGGGCTTTTGGCCTTTGCTGACCCGCGATTTTAGTTTCCGCGTGATCGTCCTGACATCGCATTTTTCCAGCCACATCGCCGAGCCGTTGGCATACACCAATTCGTCCGGATTGAGGGCCGGTGTCGCAAGGAGTTTAGCCGCGTCCTTGCGGGCCATAAATGCAGTGACAGACTCGTTGTTTGGATAATGTGTGACAGGCAGCGATTGGCCTGTCGCTTCGAGAACGGCCGTGCCGATTGCTGCTTTGGCGGCGGCGATTTCGCTTTCGACGGGCGGCTTGGCTTTTCGCACCTTTGGGGCTTTCAACGTGCTGCTGCAAAGCTCGATGACGTTCCGAACGAGGCGCAGTGCGGCATCGGGCGTTCCCGCAGTGACAAAGAGGCCGTGCTTTTCAAGAAGCATCACGGCGGGCTTGCGGCCATACTGCTTTTGGTACGTCTGGACAAGCCTGGAAATTCTCTTGGCGAGCAGGAAACCCGGGTCTGTATAAGGCACCCAGAGCGGCGGGAGCTCCTCGTTCTTGAAGAGCTTCGCGATTTGCGCTCTGCCGTTCCTGGCGTTTACGTACGCGGCTACGACGAGAGGATGCAGATGAATCACACACCGGTCGAGAAAGGCGTGCAGATGCGATTCCACCGAGGGGCGCGCCGCCACGGTGACATCATCGTCGCAGGCGAGAAGCAGTCGATTCACGACCTCCGGTTCTCTCTTGTCGGCGTCGAGCTCCGCCAATGCCTGATCGTCGATGACCGACAGGACGGCGTCAAGCCGAAGCCGCCGCCAGCCCTGTTTTTCACTCATGTCCTTCAACGCCGTCCCGCTGGCCTTGATATACATGTACTTTCCGTCTGCGGTTTTGACCGACGTGTTGCCGCCTCCGCCCTGTACGAGTGTGGAGTCCCTGCCGGTGACGTTCGATATCCTTATCAAGTCTGCTAAAGCTCTGTCCATTATGCGAAGTCCCTTATCCGTTCGGTATCACTTGGTGTTTCAATCTAAGAGGCGTCTTGCTGGTCAGCCCCGTTGTCCTTCCACATCCATGGCGTAGCGGCGACAAACCAGACGATCGTGGCCAGCAGCATGAGCCACTTGACCATGTCCAGCTCCATCCGGCCTGCGAGGAAGATGACCGAAGGCAGTGTCAGGGCAATGAGGGCCAGCAGTGAAACGATCTGTAAAATGCGACACATCGTATGTTCTCCTTACTATTTCGCCGCGACGGGGCGGATTTGCTTCTGATAGAACTTGCTCAACACAATGTACAATATGGCGGCGACGAACCAACCAGGCAGCGAAACAAAGAAAATCTGTACGTTTGCGAATCTCACCAATACCCAGGCGACTGCCAGCGTCACGAACCATGCCAGGCCGGCGGCCCAGTTGAAAGTCTTGCCGCTGAGCTCAGCATAGGACCCTCGCAGACCCAGCTTGGGAATTAGCCAGAAGTCCACAAAGACTACCGCTCCCATAGGCATCAATATCAGCCCATACAAGGCAACGAAGCCAAGCAGCTTCATCGCAATGGCGGGGAACATGCCTGCTATTGTCGCAATCGCGCCGGTGATCAACGTCACCTTGAAGCGGGACGATTTCGGCGACAGGGCCTGGAAGGCCAGACCTGCCCTGTAGATGGTCGGGTTGGCGGTCGTCCAGCCGGCGATGATCACGCACAGCAGGCCGGCCAGTCCGGCGGCGCGATACGCCAGCGGACCCGGCAAGACATCCGTGTCGGTGGGATCCAGGTGCAACTGATAGGCGTAAAGGATCGCGGCACTGATCCAGGCCATGAAGTGTCCGACGTACATGCCTGCACTGGTGGCGATAGCGTACCAGCTCTTTCGCGCAAAGCGAAATACCGAGAGGTCGCTCATCCCAATGTGCATGGCCATGTTGCAGAACCAGGCAAAAAACATCACGTGCCAGATGGTGAACTTGACCTGTCCCGGCAGGGGCTCGCCGCCTTTCCATATATGCGTTTTGGCTAACGTCCAAACGTCGCCCACCGAGTGTATTTCGCTATTGGTGACGACGATGAACTGGCGCAGGCCGACGAATCCGAACGCCAGAAACACCAGGACCATCCACGGTGAGGCGACGTTGGCAAATTTCGCCACGGTTTTGTAGCCGTAGGCGGCGACGATGGCGATGAGACCGCCCACCACAGCGACAGCTACGACCCAGCCGACGCTGTTAGGATACAGGTCGTTGAGCGAGGGCATGGGGAATTTGAACCAGACGCCTACGGCGGTGGCTGAGACGGTAACCATCGCCCCGGCGAGGAAGCAGAACATCACGCCGTTGGCAAGGTTGTACAGCGTTACAAGCCTGCGGCCGCAGATCTTCTCCAGTTGGTAGTAAAGCGTCAGACGCCTGCGCGTGGCGATAGGCGCACAGAGGAACATCCAGCTCAGGACCGCCAAGCCGTTGCCCACGAGCAGCCCCACGATCAGGTCAAAGGCGCTGACACCGGCCGCGACGAACAGCGGCCCGATCATCAGCTCGGTCCCGGCGCAATGCTCGCCCGCGTACATGCCGATGAAACTCTTGAAGCCTAATAGTGCGTTTCTCGGCACCGGCTCGCGCTCGAACTCACTTCCCACTTGCGTTTGTTGCGATTGATGTTCTGTGTCCATGCCGTCTCCCTTGCTATGACCTGTGATCCGTATCGCCTCTACTTACGTTTGCTCAGCACGCTCTTTTCGTAGGCCCTGACCTCATCCAGCCAGCTTTCGGCGACCGGCACGTCGGATTTGAGGCAGTAGTAATCCCAAACCGCTCCGAAGGGCAGCGTCTTGATCTCTTCCTGCATCGCCAAACGTGCGGTGTAATCGCCTGCCAGCTCTGCCTTGCGCAGTCTGTCCGCCGGCTCCAGCAGCGCGAACAAGAGGGCCTTTATCATGCAACGTGTCCCGATGGCCCAGGCGGCTATGCGGTTGATACTCGCATCGAAAAAGTCAAGGCCGATGTGTATGCGCTGAAGGTAATCGCCCCGCACTATTTCCTGAGCGATGGCACGCAGCTCATCGGAGAGAATCACCACGTGGTCGCTGTCCCATCGCACTCCCCGGCTGACGTGAAGCAGGATCTCGTCGAGGAACGTCAGCACCGATGATATTTTGTCCGAGACCACCTCGGTTGGGTGAAAGTGCCCCGTGTCCAGGCAAAGCAGCGTCTTTTTCTCGATGGCATAGGCCAAGTAGAATTCGTGCGAGCCGACCACATAGCTCTCAGAGCCGATACCGAACAATTTGCTCTCGACGGCATCCAGCAGTTGGCCCCGATTCATCTTCTCTTTGAATATCTCGTCAAGCGACTTTTTCAGACGCTCGCGGGGCGTTTTGCGGTCGGCCGGGATGTCTTTGTAGCCATCCGGAATCCACAGGTTCGTCACGCAGGGTGTGCCCAGTTGCTTTCCCATCGCCGCCCCAATCTTTCGGCAGGCGATTCCGTGCTCGACCCAGAACTTGCGTATTCCTTCATCGGCGCTGGAGAGCGTGAAGCCGCTGTCGGCTTTCGGATGTGAGAAGAACGTCCCGTTGAAATCCATCCCCAGGCCATTTGTCTTCGCCCAGTCGATCCATGCGGCAAAATGTTTTGGCTCCAGCTTGTTGCGCTCGATCCTGCGTCCAGCCTCTGCGTACATCGCGTGCAGGTTCAGCCGGTGCTTGCCCGGGATCAGGCTCAGGGCCTTCTCGATATCGGCCCGAAGCTCGTCGGGAGTCCTTGCCTTACCCGGATACGTGCCGGTGGCCATGATGCCGCCGCCGGTGAGCCCTTCGCCCGTCTCGAAGCCCCCGACGTCGTCACCCTGCCAGCAGTGAAGCGATATGGCGATCTTACACAGCCGGTCCATCGCCTCGTCGCAATCCACGCCCAGCTCGGCGTAACGCTCTTTGGCTATCTCATACGCTTTCTCGATTTTCTTTGGATCGCTCATTTACCATCCTTTGCTCAAACTGACCCGTTTGTAGTGTGCCCGTAAGGGCATGTCAGAAATAACGCCTTACGGCGTCACTACGAACGGAATGACAGATAGGGTCAGCCGGAGTAGTTCTCCAGCAGTCTCTCTTCCGCTTGTTTTGTCCACAGCCCGTCGGCCAGACACTCGGCGACGTCGGGCATCTTTGCTCTTAATTCTTCGAGCGGGACCAGCCCCAGGCTGCGGCAAGCCGGATAGACGATAATCTTGCCTGCGATTGTGCGATTCTCGACGGCCCTGATTCCGTCTGTGGCGCCCTCGAGCCCACAGATGGCGTCGACGCTGACGTTCGTATCAAGCTGGCCCGATTCGACTTTCGCGAGCATCCGCTTCATGTCATCCAGCGTTGAGCCGCTGGTTCCTATGAAATACAGTCTCTTTTCTATGTAAGCATTGAGGTCAATCTCGCCGCTGACCGTCGCCGGTATGCCGGCGAATATGTTTATCAGCCCCCGTTCGACGGCGCCGTGAACGGAGGCGGCGACCAGGGCCGGGACCGGCGCCATAATGGCCGTATAATCGAACGCCTCGGCGCTTTTCTCTTTGGTCGGATTGAAGGTTTTGTACTGGACGCCATTCTTGGCGGCCAAAGG
>DATKWR010000722.1:0-7801 GCA_035529475.1 Sedimentisphaerales bacterium
GAAACGTAGGGTGGGGCTTGCCCCACCATGACTGGTTCTCGTCATGCTGAGCGAAGCGAAACATCCGGGATGCGAACGTCAAAGAGAGATTCTTCACTGCGCTACGCTCCGTTCAGAATGACATTGCGAGTTTCTGACACAAACTCTGAGCTACAATCTGACTGAAGAATATGCTACGCAATCTCGCGACAATGTCAACAGTTTTTTCCGGCTTGCCTTTCGTTTGGTCAGCAGCCACAGGATGATTGCGCCTGGCTGGGCGGGCGTCCACAAAGGACCGGATCTTTGATGTCCGGGCTTTCTCCCGTCCGTTTGCTTCGTGATTGGACATTCCTTGCTCGGTGTTCAATATCCCATGACCAGCCCCTTGTGAATAATGAATCTTGACTGTCGTTGGACAAGTATCGAATAGCCAATCCGTCACAAAGAGTGCCGGACAAGTCGAAAATCCCAAATCCCAACAGTCCTCTGATTCGCCAATTCACTGATTTTCCCCTTGTCCGCCGACTTTCTGTATGCTACTATTATTTCCCGAAGGAGCAACAGAGATTGCGGAAAGCGAAATATGTGCGCGACGAACCCATGGGACGTGCGAAATTGTGTTGCGGAAATAGTATCGTGGGAGAATGTCTTGACAAAAAACAGGTAAGATGTCCCCCGAATTACCTAAAAGGGACTGTATGCAGAGTCGATGTCAGCCCGGTACATCTCAATCAAATAATCCACCTGGATAAGGACGTTTATGTTCGAGAAGGAAATACGACTGTAAAACTCGATGGCAGGGACTTAACCGACTGGGTTCAACAGAGGGCTCAGGCTGGCGGGAAAGGAGATGGAGAATAGCGCTCCGTCTTGACTCGTTCTGTGACTTGTCATTCCCGCGAAGGCGGGAATCCAGAACCGCCGGCACAATGGATTCCGCATCAAGTGCGGAATGACAGCCTACACAATCAAAGTTTATGGACAGCTACTGCTCTACTACCGCCTGTTCCACTGTTCTATTTCGCGCGATTAACCAGACCGCTGATGAGACCGCTGAGCATTTTAGCTATTGTTTGCAGCTCATCTGGCAATTCAGTACAGACCCGTTCAGAAATAAATGCCCTTCGCTTGGCAAGCTCCAGAAGAGGAACACATTCGTGAAGACTGCCGCGTGCAATAGTAAAGAAATTCCTGCGGTCGGCCTTTGTAAAGCGTCCGTTTCCTTCAGCGATATTCGTGGCTATAGATAGTGCGGCGCGATTAAGCTGGTCCGTCAGAAAGTAATATCCACGTGGAAAATGTTCGGTCCGCGTCATAATCTTGTCTGCAAAATCGACGGCCTTTTGATAGACCTCAAGATTCTCAAACATAAAGGACATTTTCCAAGACTCCTTATTGAGCAGGTGAACAGCGGAGCAGTTGACCGCAGTGGAACGAAGCACTCTTTTGAAGCCCGGAGGCACCTATCCCGCGGCCTGCCTTTATCACCTGTTCACCTCCTCACCTGTTCCACTGCTCTATTTTTTGCTCCGCAAAAAATAGCCCCAAGGGGATTCGAACCCCTGTTGCCGGGTTGAAAACCCGGTGTCCTGGACCTGCCTAGACGATGGGGCCAACCTGACTTACTCCATGCCGATTGCTTCCTCCGGGCAGGCGTCCACGCACACGCCGCAGTCGATACACGTCTCCAAATCGACGGCAGCTTTCTTATCAGCCATGCTTATGGCCTCGCTTGGACACTCTGACACGCACGTTTCACAACCAGTGCACTTTGTTTCATCCACTTTTGCCGGCATCGACACAGTCCTTTCAAGAAAAACAAGCCAATACTAATAAGAGTTCTGCAAAATTACTAACATCTACAATGCCTCTATTACCAACAGAGCAGCGAATCTTACAAAATTGCAGTAGGATTACAACCCCTTTTTTTCAAGAATTTCAGCGAGCCATACAAGATTTTACGGCGTCCGGCTATCCCGGTACGGCCCCCTGCAAGGCCATGGCCATCTCGCGAACCTGCTGGCTGGGGTCGTTTTTCATAATCCATTGCAGGACCTGGTCGAATTCGCCCTGCTGGCTCTTGTCCAGCAGGTATATCGCCATCATCCGAACGGGCCATTTGCCGTTACTTAGATTCTCAGCGGCCGCACTGACCAGCGCATGATCGAGCGGCAGAGAGAGCATCTGAGCCATCGTATGGACCTTGACGGGCCACTCGTTTTCAGCGGGATTACGCAGCAGCCCGGACTCGTGCAGCAGGGCGGATCTCAGCAGCGGCATCATCCAGTCGGCATACATAAACCGGTAGAGCGGCTTGCCGCCGGAGAAGGCGTGCTGCTCCATCAGCAGTCCGGTGAAAAGGCCGGCGGTCTGGATTTTCTGCGTCTGACCCGGCTGCGAAATCGAATTAAACTGCTGCCGGAGGTCTTTGGCGGTCAGCTTGATTCCGGGGCGATTGACACGGACGACGGTCGGCTTGATGCGGGTCAGCCGGTTTGCAATCCCGCCATCCTTCGTGACTACCGGGTCGAGATAGAGCGTAAACTCTATGTCTAAAGACGCCTGTGGATGCGTCAGGAGCGTTTTTCTGAGCTGCCCGGTCATCAGCCGCACCGGAATCAAGACGCTGCGCCCCGGCTCGCCGAGAAAGGCCGTCCGGGTCCTGGTGAACACGAGGCTCGGAACATTCACGTCGAGATCGCCGCTGATTTTGGCGTCGATCCTGATGTTGCCTTTGAACAAGCCGTCGTCGCTGATGACCAGCGGCTCGGAAGAACTGTTGGCTATCGCCACGATACCGGTGAATTCCGAACCATACGGAAACGTGTCGCCCCGAAGGTCGAGCTGGGCCGAGAGAGCCTGTTCGGGAGCAGTAAACGCAGGAACGAGCGCATCACCGAAAACACGCGCCAGCGAAGCCAGGACGGCCTCCGGATCGACGGGCGGGACGTATGGCTGGCCTTGCCGGCCGAGAATCTCTTTGGCGCGTTCGGCGGCAAAAGACCCGGGATCCCTGGCAATCGCGGCGTTAAGCGTCTCAATCGCCAAATCGGTCTGCCCCTGCGCCAGTTGAACCAGCGCGAGTGTAACCTCTGAGATTTGATTGGGGGGGTAGTTATCCAGAAGGGGCTTTGCGGACTCGGTCTCTTTGTTCATTACAAGCGCGTATGACAGAATCGCCGCCGTGACGGGCGAGTTGGGGTCGGCTTTGTACGCCTTGTTGGCCCACTCCAGCGCCGGATCCGGCATGGGCAGCGCAAGGCAGTAAAACCAAGCGAGTTGTTCGGGATGGACTTTCTGCAAGCTGCCGCCGGAGGCCTGTGGATCGTTGCTTCGTTTTATGCTCTCCAGCAGAAGCAACTGTGTGGTCTTTTCTTGGACAGCCTCGAACGTGCGGGTCGCCAGCTCGATATCCCCGAGCTTGACGGCGGCTTTACCCGCGATGGCCTCAAGCCTGACGTCGAACCCGCCCCGCTCGCGGATGCGTTTTGCAATATCCATGCACCGGGCGACGCCTTTTCGGGAGTTGTAGCTGCTGATCGCCCAGGGCAGGTAAATGCGCGCAGGCAGAACCTCGGAGGGATACAGATAGCCGAACAGGTCAACACAGTATCCATAGGCCGCCGCGGCGACGTCATAAAGCTGGAGCTGCTCGGCATATTGCGCGAACGCGACGGCAGTTTCCATGTCCGACGGATTCTCACGCAGCGCCAATCTCAGGCGTTCGAGATACGTCGCCGGGCTGATGTCCTCGGGCGAAAGCTCCAGCAGCTCTGCAAAGGCCGCCTTGTTGTACCTGTTATTCTTGTACGCCTGCAGGAGGTAAAACCGCGCCGCCTCGACGTCCGCCTTCTCCGCTTTCAGCAGGCCCAGCTTGCCAGCCAGCTCGGAACCCAGGATGGTATTCTTACTGCCCAGGGTACCGATCATCTGTTCCAGCAGCCTTTCCCGCTCCTCGCGCGAGTTCGCCAGTCCCAGCAGATGCTCGACGGCCTCATCGACCACTTCCAGGTCGGCGAATTCATCTACATAATCAACGAGCAGGCCATAGACCATGCTGGAATAGTCCCGGTTGGGCTGCCGGCAGGCGACCTCGATCAACAGCGGACGGACCCCCTTGGCGCCGTTGTCGAGCTTCATCGCCGCGGTCAGGAACACGATCGCCTGTTCCAGCGCGGGGCCCGCCGGATCCTTGGAGTGGGCCAGATCGTATGCGATTTCGTAGAACGTCCGGCTGACGGATGGCGCGGACAACCCGCCGGCTTCAGGCGAGGTGCTCTGCGTGCGAGCCAGCGCGGACCAGAGGGGATTTGTGAAAGACCCCGTGTCCCCCGAACCTTGAGCCCAAACCGATGAAGGGCAGAAAATAACGGCTAAGATGACCCCAAAAAGCGTTCCCTTGCGCATCGACTTCTCCCGTGAAAGTGCAAAAAGCGCCTTTTGCATTTACACGTATTCGGACACTTGCCCTTCTTATCCCGGACCCAATGAAAAACAGTGAGCTTATCCGCCCAGATTTTTACCCGCCAGAGTCTTATCTGTCAAGCGCGGTTCAGCCGCTCCGACAGCGGCCGCAATCGCGTCATCCGGCCCCGGCCGCTCGCTCTGGCTGGGGCGCGCCGCGTGTGAACAACGAAAGCATCTCGATCCGCAGAAGTTTCGCGGCCAGCGCATAGACCGCCGCCGCCGTTGGAACAACCACAGCAAGCTTTATGACATCGGACAATCGCCCGGGCTGCATACCCTTCATCAGGATCAGAATTATCACCCCTGCCAGCAACATGATGGCGGTGGCGACAAGTGTCTTGACCGTGTCAACGCCCAATCCATCCAATATGGAGCGTCCCAGCCTCCTGTGAAGTACTGTCAGAAGGACCACAACCTGAAGATACGAGCAGACAGCCGTGGCCGCGGCCAGTCCCCCCGTTCCGAGGAACCAGATAAGAGTCAGATTCAGAACGAAGTTCGCCAGAACCGCGACGATCGCACTGAGGGCGGGGGTCTTTGAGTCTTGCATCGAGTACAACGCCCGCGTGGCCAGTTGCTGGAGAAAATAGCCGGTCAGTCCGACGGCATAAAACGACAGCGTCCAGGCCACTTGCGACGTGTCGGCACTCTGGAAGCTGCCGTGCTCGAACAGGGCGCGAATCAACGGCTTGGACACAAGGAGAATCCCGGCGGTTGCCGGTATCGCTACGAATATAGCGCCTCTCATCCCGCGGGCTATTGTCGTAGTCAGCGCGCCGAAATCCTTTCGGGCGGCATCGGAGCTCATCACCGGATAAATCGCCGTCGCCAGCGAAATACCCAGGACTCCGAGCGGAAGCTGGTAGAGCCGCTGGGCATAGTACAAATACGAAGGCGCACCGTAGCTCAGCGGGTAGCCTCCTTTCCTCATGAAACAAAGCGCGATGACGTCATCCAGCAGCGTGTTCAATTGCGTCGCCGCCATGCCGACGATCATCGGGCCCATCAGGACGATGATTTTCCTGAATGCCTCGGAGCGAACCTGCCACGCGGGCCTTATCGAAACTCCGCTGGCGCGCAAGGGAGGAATCTGAATCGCAATCTGAACGACTCCCGAGACCAGAACCGCCGCTGCCACCCAGAACACCTGGCGTTCGGGTTCGAGTTTGAGAACCCGGGCCGCAAACAAAATGCCGCCGATAATAAACACGTTCAGCACAATGGGCCCCGCGGCGGGGGTGGCAAAATGTCTGTGGACGTTCTGGATTCCGGCCAGGATGGCCGAGGTGCAAACGAAGATCATGTAGGGCAGCATCAGTGCGCACAGAAGCAATCCCAGCCGAGGTCCGGTCCGGCCCTCGACGAAACCGTAACCGCCCCACAGCAGCCCTTCACCGACGAGAACTATCGCCACAAGTATTGCGAACACGACTGTCACTGACGTGTTGGCCAACTGCGCCGCCCGTTCCGGGTTGTTGTGAAGCTCTTCGCTATAGACGGGGATGAGCGAGGCGGACGCCGCCCCTTCCCCAAAAAGCCTCCGAGCGAGGTTCGGCACCTTGAATCCCACCGTCCAGGCCGTCATGAGCCAGTCGGCGCCAAAAAAATGCGCGAACGCCATGTCCCTCGCCATGCCAAACACCCTGCTGATTGCAGTCAGAGAAGCAATTTGCCTGAAACCTCTTATCATCCGTTACACCTTGCGGCCCGACGCCCGGGCCAAGAGCGGCGCCCTTACAAGAAGTTGCGCTTTGGGGCCACGCTGAACGGCCTGCACCGCCCGATGTTATTGAGCAGGCCGATGCACAGGATACTGACCACAAGGCTCGAACCCCCATAGCTGACCAGCGGCAGCGTCAAGCCTGTAATCGGCATCAAACCTACGGTCATGCCCACGTTGATAACCACTTCAACCACAAACACGGCGACAATGCCGGTGGCGAACAGCCTGCCGAACGGGTCCGTGTTGTTCGCCGCGATTTCCAGGCCGCAACTGACAATGAGCACGTACAGCCCCAGCAGCGCCAAGCACCCCAGGAAGCCCCATTGCTGCGCAATGATGGCAAAGATGAAGTCATTGTGCCTTTCCTGCAGAAAGTCGTATTTGACGAAAGGACCTCGGCGGAAACCGTATCCCGTGGTTCCCCCCGACGCCACCGCGTATTTCGAGCGAATCAGATGCCAGCCCCAGTCGTCCTTCCATCCTTTCTCGGTGAACCGCGTGCCGACCAGAGTGCTGCCCAGCCACGGATGCTGCTCGGCCTTCTCGCGGACCCACGCGTTCTGGAGCAGCAGGCTGCTGATTCGGATGCGCTGATAGTGCCTCATCTTGTGCCACAGCAGCGGGCTTATCACAAGCGCCATCAGAATAATGATCAGCAGGTGCTTGACCTTCGCCCCGGCCACGAACAGCATCGTGAACAGAATCGGCATCAGCAGCAAAACGGTCCCAAGGTCGGGCTCGGGCAGGATCAGAACCATCGGCAGCAGCGTCAGCGCAAACGGCCCGACCAGGGCTTTGAAGCGTCGATAGTTGCTGCGGTATCTCAAATACCACGCTAAGGCCAGAACATAAGCCAGCTTGCAGAACTCCGAGGGCTGAATGGCAGGCAAGTCATGGCCGCCGACGCTCAGCCATATCCAACGATATGTTCCGACTCTGGGCTTCGCGAAAGGCAGAGTCACGACGTATTTGCTCACGAGCAGCGCGGCCAGCGCCAGAAGCACCAGGCCGAATATCCAGTAGCTCGCCTCGCCAAGACGCCTGTAATTCACGGAGTTGGCCACCAGAAAGCCGGCAATCCCCACGATGGCGAACATGACCTGCTTTTTCCAGTAGCCGCTCAAGTCCTCGCCGGTCTGCGCGGAGCTTTGCTCCGCCGGGTGGCCGACCGAGTAAATCGTGGCTATCCCGATGCCAATCAGAATCAGAGCCGCCGCCAGCAGGCAAACTCTGACAGCGAGCAGACGTCCTTTAAGGAAATTGAACATATCCCCAACATTATCGCGTATATCCGGCGATTATTCCATGCCTTAAATCGGCTACTCACGCGCCAAATCTTGGGGATTTCTGCGTTTTTCCCGCCGGCCTGCTTCGGTGAACACCTAAACCGCTGATTTCGCGGATTACGCTGATTCTGTTGCCACAGAGAACATGACGCGGCTTCACTTCGCTTAGCCGCAACCGAAAACCAGACAAAGCGTCATAACGTCAGACCTCCTGACAAAGGGTCGCTGGAATGTGACCGGTTCTGTTCGGATGAGTCGGCGACGATTGAGCCGAAAACACGAGAAAACGCCGAGTTTTGGCTCTCGCCAGACCAGTCACGGACGAAAAAGCCGCTCATTACTT
>DATKWR010000723.1:0-3316 GCA_035529475.1 Sedimentisphaerales bacterium
AAATTCTTCCAGGTTTTCGCGATAGCGCCGGGAGCCAGTCCCCTTTTTCAACAGGCTGCCTGAGAGGTCCGTCCGGGAATTGAACCCGATCCTCCGCCTTACCATGGCGGCGTGCGGCCGCAACACTTACAGACCCTTTATTTATTATTCGGTTCGGGTGAAACCTCCTCACACCACACTGCTGGACAAGCAGGGCGATTGCACCATAAGTCAGGTTCCTAGCAACACTTTCTGAAGATAGTCGTCGTCCCAACCTGCGTTGAGTCGTTTGTTTTTGATGCCGACCTTAGCCGTTGGTTCGTTTTTCAGCAGCGCCAGCGCCGCGCGGCGTAGGATGCCGAAATTCGCATCCGCATGGCCTTTACGAATCCGGCTGTCATCTTCCCTGAATGTCACATCGAGTTGCCAATGCAAACTGTTCTCGATACCCCAGTGTTTTCGTACGGCCTCGGCGAAGCGTCGGCCCGAAAGATACTTGCTGAGAATGTAGTAGCGAGCTTCGTTACAGTCCTTTCCGTCGCGTTGCGTGTTGCTAACGGCGATGCCGATGGCCTTCAAGCCGGCCCAGCGTGAACGGTCCGGCAAGTCCTGAGGAACGGGACAGATAAAGTAATCGCGAACTTCTTCCCGGCCATGCCCCCGTTCCTCACTGTGAAAGCGACGGGCTTTTGCCCGCGCAAAGTCGTCTTCCAAATGATCGTTAAAGAAGTCCACGATCCCCTGGTGCAAGGTCGGTTGGTTGCCCTTCACGGCCAGGCAATAGTCCGCCTTGGCCTCGACGATTTGCCGCGCGATCTCGGTCTGGCAACCCATGGCGTCGATGGTTACCAAAGAAGCGGACAATTCCAGCATTTCCAGCAGTTTGGGAATGGCCGTGATCTCGTTGCTCTTGGCGTCGACCACGACTTGCCCCAGGCTGATGTGATTGGCCGTGGCCCAGGCGCTAACCATATGAATGGCCGCCTTGCTGCTCGCCGCGTCGAAACTCCGGCGAAGCGTCTTGCCGTCGATGGCGATCACTTGCCCGTCGGTGATCTCGTGTAGCGAGGTGATCCAATTGAGTAAACACTTTTCAAACTCAGCCGGCTTGATCGCTGTGCATATGGCGTTAAAACGGTCGTGCGACGGAATGCCCTCTTTCAAGTCGAGAAATCGCGACAGCCACTTACGTTTCGTATTACCGAACTTGGCGATGGCTACAAAATCGTCGGCACCGCAGATGACGGCGCAGATCGCAATCGTCACAATATTAATCAGCGGATAGATGACCTTGCGCCGTCGCGGATCGGTCAATTCGATGAAATGATCCTGAATTCTGGCAGAGTTGATCGCAGGCATGGCACACCTCCTGGCCTTCGGCGATCCGTCCGCTGTGAGTCCGTCTTACAGCCCGCCGAATCGCCACGCCCCAGTTATGCCACATTACCCAGCATGGCGCAATCGCCCTGATCGGTGATGTGAGTGTTGTTGAGTTGGAGATATCGCATCTGGCTCATTCCCTCGATACGGCTTAAACCGGTATCGGTTGAGGTATTGTCAATTCTTGTGTGCTGGATTTTCAGGCGGCGTCCTGCATAACTCCGTCGACGAACGTTTTTTCTTCCAGGACATAAGCGACGAGCTGGTGTCCGTGGAGTCGTTTCCAGTGCTTCTCAGCGGACTGGGCGAGTTTGAACATCATGGCCAGGCTGGTCCGGCGTGTGCCGCTTCCTTTGGTCCGTCGATGGCGTAGACGCACCGTCGAGAACGTCGACTCGATGGGGTTGGTCGTCCGCAGGTGCAGCCAGTGCTCGGCCGGGAAGTCGTAGAACGTCAGCAGCACATCACGGTCCTTCTTCAAGCACTCGCAGGCGGCCGGGTACTTGGCCTGGTATTTTTTCAGGAAAGCGTCGAACGCCTTGTGGGCGGCTGCCCGCGTCTCGGCCATCCAGATTTGGTGCAGATCGGCCTTGGCCTTGGGTTGCACCGCCTTGGGCAGCTTGTTTAAGACGTTGGCCGTCTTGTGAACCCAGCAGCGTTGCTCGCTGGTGGTGGGATAAACCTTCCGCAGTGCAGCCCAGAAGCCCAACGCTCCGTCACCGGTGGCCAGCTTCGGCTCCAAGGTCAATCCACGCTGCTTCAAGTCGATCAGCAGTTCGTACCAGCTTTGCTCGCTTTCGCGGTAGCCATCGACAACGGCGATCAGCTCCTTCTTCCCTTCTGCCGTGGCTCCCATCAGCACCAGGATGCACTGCCGGTTGTTTTCCGGGCTTTCCAGCCGGATTTGCGTGTGGATGCCGTCGGCCCAGAGGTAGACGTACTGCTTCTGCGACAGGTCCCGCCGACTCCAGTCTTCGTACTCGGCCGACCACTGCTCCTTGAGCCGCACGATCACGTTGGCGCTCAGACCCTTGGCATCCTCGCCCAACAGGGATTGCAGGGCCTCGGAGAAGTCGCCTGTGGAAATGCCTTTCAGATACAGCCAGGGAATCAGTTCGTCGAGCGACTTGCTTCGCCTGAGGTAGGGCGGCAGGATCGACGATGCGAACTGGACTCGGCTCCCGACATCGGCCGAGTTATCACGAACGCGAGGCTGTTGAACCTGAAGCGGCCCGGCGCCTGTGAGGATCTCTCGTCTCGGCAGTCGCCCGTTGCGGACCACCAGCCGGCGGCCCTGTTCATCGCGCCGGGCGGCGTGCTCGGCGACGAATGTATCGACTTCCGCCTCGATGGCCGTCTGCAGCATCTGCTGGGCTCCCTCGTGGACAAGCTGGTCCAACGGGCTCCGCTCGGCAAAGGCCGCCCGGAACGCGACGACCTCGGCGTCCGCCTGGCCGTCTCCAGGATTTCCGCTCCCCGGTGCTGGACGCGCTACACCCGCTTTCGTACTCTGACTCATGGCGTATCCTTTCCGCCCTTGTCGGGCTGCTGAAGTTATCCAATTCCTCAGCAGGATACGCCGCCTTTTTCCTCTCAGCTAGAACACATCTTTCGACAATACCTCGACAACCCGACCCCCAAGCATATCCCTGTTGAGCAAGTGAAGTTGATCTTGAAAGGCAACGAGCATACTGCGGAAAAAACACGACTCTACATTCTCTTGATGTTGAATTGTGGGTTTCAGCAGAGCGACGTTGCCGACATTCGTCAGAATGAAGTTGATTGGGAAAAAGGCAGGATTAAACGCCCGAGAAACAAAACCAAGAAACGCAAAAATGCCCAGCTTGTAGATTACAAACTTTGGGGCGACACTCTTGCCCTTTTGAAGAAATACCGCAGCGAACACCCCGAGAGAGTTTTAATCAATGAAAAGGGTAAGGCCCTTTGGCGACAGAGA
>DATKWR010000724.1:0-5417 GCA_035529475.1 Sedimentisphaerales bacterium
GGCTGAACGCCAGGCAGAGCATATCGTCGTCACCGTGACCGTCACGAACGACCGGACCGGCCACCACGTCCCAACCGATTCGCCACTTCGCCACCTCATTCTGCTGGTAAGAGCGGTGGATGAGCAGGGGCATCTCCTTCGACAGTCGGACGGATGCGTGCTCCCCGACTGGGCCGGGGTTGGGGACCCTAACCAGGGTTGCTACGCCGGTCTGCCCGGCAAGGCATTCGCCAAGGTGCTGGAAGAATTCTGGACCGAGATCTCACCTTCCGGGGCCTATTGGAACCCTACTCGTGTACTGAGTGACAACCGTCTCGCCGCGTTCGCTACAGATGCCTCAATCTATACGTTCGCTGCTGAGGCCGACGGCGAAGTCACGGTAGAGGCAACCCTGCTTTTCCGGCGAGCGTTCATCAAATTGAAAGCTCAGAAGAGTTGGGAGTTCCCCGATATCGTGATGGAGCGCGAACAGACTATTGTCCGCGGGTTGTGACCCGAGAACATGGGCGCGCGGAAACGACGGATTTGATCGGCAAGAGCCGCCCATGCCTCGATGCGAGTAAGGTCCTTGTCGAGCAGAAAGAGGCTTGGTGGAGCTTTTCTGTGGCAGTCGCGATGGCGAGATAGTACAATCTACGGGGAGTTTGTTGGTGCTTTGATCAACGCTCGGCAGATTGGCACTGGCCGTTGTGCGCCGAACTCAACGGTTTTAGGAGGTTAGCATGGACTCAGATATGCACGCAGCACTCGCGATTGGACGCAGGGAGTTTCTCTTAGGGCTTTCGCTGGCGGCAGCCGGCTCGCCCCTGGTCCGCGCTGAGACGGTCCGGACAGAGCATACGACTTCGCCCGCACCCCTGCTGCCCACGATACAGCTTGGCGAACACCGCATTACCCGATTGATCGCCGGCTCCAATCCCATCAGCGGATACTCCTACATGGGCCCCATTCTGGATCGGCACATGCAGGAGTATTTCACACCCGAGCGAATTGTCGAATTCCTTTGGACGTGCGAACGGGAGGGCATCAACGCCCACCAATTCAGCCGCCCGGAAGAAATGAGCGGCGTCTTCCGGGAATTGAGGGAGCGGGGATCGAAGATGAAGTTTATTTGCCTGCATGCCGGCGGGCCCCAGCGCACGCCGGTCGAGACGGTGGTCCGGGATACTCAGCCCATTGCGATCGTCCATCACGGCGGGGTCACCGACAAGCTGTTCCGTGAAGGCAAGAGCCGGGAGGTGCACGATTTTGTAAAACGCGTTCACGATGCCGGCGTGCTGGCCGGCGTCTCAGCGCACAACCCCGACTGCATCAAACAGATTGCCGATGAGGGCTGGCCGGTCGATCTTTTCATGGCTTGTTTCTACTACCTGACCAGGACGCCGGAGGAACTTGAAAAGATGCCGCCGGTCGTCACGGTCGAGGTCGGGTATTCGTTTTTCGCCTCTGACCCGATGGCTATGACCAAAGTGGTCCGGCAGGTTGACCAGCCTTGCCTGGGCTTCAAGATCCTGGCGGCCGGCCGGATGTGCGGCGGCGAACAGAAAGTCGAAGCAGCGTTTAAGTTCGCCTTCGAGCACCTCAAGCCGACCGACGGCGTGATCGTCGGCATGTATCCACGGTACCAGGACCAGATCGCCTTCAACGCCGGGTACACGCGGAAGCTCGCGGCGATGCGAGACACGTAACATTACATCGATGAGGATGCAGAGACGTGCAGAATATCAAGACATGCCATGGACGTTGGGCAATTGCAGTATGCGTTCTGACCTGTTTCGTTGCCGGTTCGAGTGGAATCGAACTCGGAATAGAGGCAGACAAATTCACGCTCGACGGCAAGCCGACGTTTCTCCTGGGCATCAGTTATTATGGGGCGCTTGGAGCGCCGCAAGATTCCGTGCTCAAAGATCTGGATGATATGCAGCGTTCGGGATTCAACTGGATTCGTGTCTGGGCCACGTGGAGTGCCTTTGGCAACGATGTCTCGGCGGTGAACGCAGAAGGCGGAGTCCGGCCGCCTTATTTCGACCGGCTCAGAGGGCTGATCGCCGAATGCAACCGCCGGGGCATGATCGTGGACGTGACGCTCTCGCGGGGTGAGGGCGTGATCGGTGTCGGACAGTTGGATACCATCGACGCCCATCGGCGGGCAGTGATTTGTTTGGCCTCCGAGCTGAAGACTCTGCGCAACTGGTACCTGGATCTGGCAAACGAGAACAATATTCGCGGACGCGGGAAAGAGCCGAAAACGCTGTCTTTTGAAGCGATGGGCACCCTGTATCGTGCCGTCAAGGACGTCGATCCGGAACGGCTGGTCACGGTGTCGTACGTGGGCGATGCAAGCGAGGCAGACCTGCGGCGCTATCTGCTGGACGTGGGCGTTGACTTGCTGAGCCCTCATCGTATTCGTCGTCAAGGCTGCGCCGAGCAGACGGCTGAGGCGACCCGACGGTGTTTTTCGCTGATGAGGAAAATCGGCCGCATCGTGCCTGTGAACTATCAGGAACCTTTCCGTCGAGACTTCAGCCCGAAGCAATTCCAGCCGACTGCGGAAGATTTCGCTGCCGATCTGCGCGGAGCCATCGAGGGCGGTGCCGCCGCGTGGTGCTTCCACAACGGCGACAACCGCACGGCGAGCGACAACCGGCCCCGCCGTTCGTTCGATATGCGCGAGAGCAGACTGTTTGCTCAACTCGATGACGAGGAACCCAAAGCCCTCGCGGAGCTTTCGGCGATCATGCGCGATCTGACTTCGACTGAGGAGGGCTTCGAAACTCGGCGAGCGCAATTGCTGGAGATGCTGACCTCGCCGAAGATGCTGGCCGGCGAT
Organism: Sedimentisphaerales bacterium; assembly: GCA_035529475.1. GTDB lineage: Bacteria > Planctomycetota > Phycisphaerae > Sedimentisphaerales > Anaerobacaceae. Next base: position 2,831 of record DATKWR010000724.1, read on the forward strand.
ATCGATTCCGGGGACTATTCGTACCGTCGCGGATGGCAGTACTACAACGCGTGTCTCGCGCGGGGCGTCAGGCTCGCCGAGGCGAATCGTTACTTCGCCGAGTCCGACGATCTTGCGGCCGAGGAATGGCCGGTCCTTATGTACATTCGAACGTACTTCGCATTCAAGGATACGACGCTCAGTCCAAAGGCACGCGAGCGACTGGCAGCGGTGATGCTCGACTACAAGAGGAATAGCTACCGAAGCAAAGCGATCGAGAGTTTTGGCACCAACGGTAATCATTCGATCGTTAATTTCAGTATGTATTTGCTCCTGGACCAGGAGTTCGGCAACGGCCCTAAACACGGCGTGGTACGGGACAAGCTCATCCATTGGGTGCAATACCAGGGCAAATACGGCCGGGACGAGGTCAACTCGCCGCATTATCTTGATCGCTCGCTACTGCCGCTGTTGAACCTGTACGATTTTATCGAGGATCCGCAGTTGAAGCTCTGGGCGCAGATGGCAATAGACCAGATAGCGACCGATTTTGCAGTCTTGAGTCTCGACAATGTCCGCGGAGGACCGTGGTGCCGTGCTCATCACAGGCACTCGCCGGGCGTGGCTGAGATCAATGACGGCACGCAGGACACTTTCTGGATAGCAGGTTATCAGTTCTTCGGGAACACCCCTATGCCGGAGTACCTTTTCAATGATCAGATTCTCAATTACGGGTTTATCACCACCACCGGATATCGTCCGCCTGAGGTGGCAGTGGCGATCGCCGACCGCAAGACTCGGGGCACATACGAGTTCAAGAGCCATCAGAAAGCGGTCTATTCGGAGCCGTCACCGGGCGCGATTGACTGGGATATGTATTATTATATTACGCCGTCGTACAGTCTCGGCTCGCTGCAGGATCGGGTGGAGCTGGACAACCACGTGACCGGAGGAGTCACTAAGGATTTCAAGAACACCCAGGTGTGGGAGCTGACGTTCTCCGACCCGCTTAAGATACTGGGTCCGAAGCGAAGCCTCGCAGTGACCACGGGAGAAAAAAAGGAGGTTGTCGAACCGACGAATCCGAACACGGCCAACATGCAGTACAAGAACGTCCTGTTCTACAAGGGGCAGTTTATGGACTACAACGGCAACCTCAGCGCCGGAGGCGGGGACTGCTCTGAGGAAATGGCCGGGGATCGAGAATTCTATTTCTGGCTGGTCAAGACACCGGGGAACGCCGCTTACGTGGGAGTCACGCACTTTCCGTCCGCAGAAGCGGGGATCGTAGAGGTCGGCACGGTGGAAGAATACTCCGACTACGAGGCGTTCAAGCGAGACATAAGGGACAATATCAGCTCATGCCGCGATACGGGCCTGTATACGTCCTATGCCAGTTGTAAGGGTGACAAGATCATCTACGATCATGCCAAGGCGACGGTGAACGAAAAGAACTGGCCCCTGCACGGCTATGAGTTGTACGAATGCCCTTATGTGAATTCGGCGCATGCCTCGGGGGTGATCACAATCGGAAACGAGCAGATCGGCACCTTGACCCTGGATTTTCGTGATCCGGACAAGCCGATGCGCACAACGAAGTCTTCTCTTTAGTGATAAACCTATCTCAAACAACACGGAGCGACATGTGAACAGGCAAACACGAAGGCAATTTCTCAGAACAGCAGGTCTGGCAACCGCTTCGGTGACCGTGCCCTCATTACTGTCCTGCGGTGCCTGGGGGCGGGCGGGGTCTCGCACCAGAAAACCCAACATAGTTTTTATCCTGGCTGACGACCTGGGCTACGGAGATCTGGGATGTTACGGCCGACAGGATATCAAGACTCCGGTGATCGACGGGATTGCCGCCGAGGGAGTGCGATTCACGCAATACTACTCTAACGGCCCGGAATGCAGCCCTACACGAACAGCGTTCTTGACCGGCCGGTACCAGCAGCGGGTCGGTGGGCTGGAGTGCGCGATCGGGACCGGCAACGTGGGCCGATACGACGATGCGATCCGGCTTGCCCGGGCGAACGACCTGGGCCTGCCCGTCGAGCAGACGTCGATCGCACGAATGTTAAAGGACGCCGGCTACGCCACCGCCATCACCGGCAAGTGGCATCTTGGGTATGAGCCCAAGTTTGCCCCGCACCTTCATGGCTTCGACCATGCGTTCTACTGCATTGGCGGCGGAATGGACTATTTCCATTACCTCGACACCGCCGCGGGTTACAACCTTTTTCTCAACGGCAATCCCATCCGGCGCGAAGGCCACTTCACCGATCTGGCTACCGATGAGGCGATCACATTCATCGATCAGCACGCCGACGAACCCTTCTTCTTATACGTGCCGTACACGGGCCCGCACTCACCGTTCCAGGGGCCGGATGATTATCGGCCGGATCCGTTGCCGCTGGACTCACCGCTGTGGAACCAGGGCAAAGCGCCGCCTGACGTCTATATTGCCATGATCGAGCACATGGACAGGTGTATCGGGCGCATACTCAAGGCGCTGGACAAAAAAGGACTGACCGGGAACACGGCGGTCATCTTCAGCAGTGATAACGGCGGCACCGGCAGCGCCAGAAATGCCCCCATGTCCGGGATC
>DATKWR010000725.1:0-42700 GCA_035529475.1 Sedimentisphaerales bacterium
AATGCGCTAAGCCCGATCCTGCAAATATTCATAACTCGATCTCCTTGCCTGAAAAACGTATTTTGTATATCGTATAGTGTATCGCGCAAATCGCCAATCGAAAATCTTCCGGATTTCAGCATGATATCAAGTATCACCACCTTGGCAGAATCCGCTTCCAGTTGGGATCGACGCGTTTGCGCATCTCCGCCTCATCGTCCCGCCTGCGGAATGAACATTTTTCATAACGCTGCCGACCGCGCGCCAGTTGGTCATAATCCAGCTCTACACCCAACCCCGGTTTGTCAGAGATTCTGACACAGCCGTTGACGATGGACACGCGGCCGCCTTTGACGACTTCGTCCTGCTCGGACTGCCAGGGATAATGGGTGTCACAGGCGTAGGTCAAATGGGGCGTCGCTGCGGCCACGTGCGCCATCCCCATCAAAGACACACCCAAATGACTGTTCGAGTGCATTGATAGCCCGATGCCAAAGACTCTACACAGGTTCGCCAAATGCTGCACCTGCCTCATGCCTCCCCAATAGTGATGATCGCACAGAATGATCTGCACTGCGTCCATTTCGATGGCGCGGGGGATATCCCCGAACGACGTGACCGCTGCGTTGGTAGCCAGCGGCGTCATAATCCCTTCAGCGACCAACCGTCGTCTTACCTCGGCCATATTTTCCAGACCGGCGACGGGGTCTTCCAAATACCCTCCGCCCGAAAGCTCCTCGGCCAGGGCTCTACCCACTCGCACCGATGTTTCGACGGTCCATGCGGAATTGGGATCGATGCGCAAAGGGACCCCGGGGCCGAGCTCCTGACGGAGCAATTTGACGGTTTCAATCTCCAGGTCCGGTTCCAACACGCCGCCCTTGAATTTGATCGAGCCGAATCCATATTTGCCGATCATCTGTTCAACCTGATGAACCAGGGCTTCTGGCGTCAGAGCTTCACCATATTCATCTTCACGAGCATCGTCGCCCTCGCCTCCGCCTCCGGCATGTTTGTAGAACGGATAAGCGGAGAATGGAACTTCATCTCTGACACGACCGCCGATCAGGTCACATACGGGCCGGCCAACCGATTTGCCGATCAAATCGAGACATCCGACTTCGATGGCCGCGTAAGTCCGGGTTGTTGCATCGAGAGGATTCTCCCCAGGGACCAGGTACGTCTGGGAACGCTCGGAACCTGCTCCCTGCCCTTCCACCATAGGTGAGAGAAACCCCGTCAGACGGTACGGGTCGGCGCCAATGACCTGCGGTTTCAATTGTCTCAGAGCCTGAGCGGGAATCTCTCCCCCGTACGTTTCGGAAATCCCTATGACGCCATCGTCGCTTTCAAGCTCCAGAATCGTCCGCAGCGCGTAAGGTGCATGTAAGCCATAAGAGCTGCGCAGCGGCGGGTCCGCAACCGCGATAGAATGAATTCGCATATCGACTATTTTCATATTGATCTCCGGTATCCGTTTCTACACCAATGGCAACAGGCGAGCGAATATCATAATGACGACCAAACCTACCAGAGCCATCACGACCATCATCGCCGAAGACAGTTTCAGCGTTTCGGCTTCCGTCATCCCGGTCATCTTGCAGATGAGCCAGAAGCCGCTGTCGTTCATCCATGCGATGGGTTTCGAACCGCATCCGATAACCAACGCCAGGTACACGGGGTGGAATCCGAGTTGACCCGCGTTGGCAAATCCGCCCATGATACCGATTGCCGTTATCATTGCGACAGTAGCCGATCCCTGCGCCGTTCGCACCACAGCGGTCACCACGAATGCAAGCGGCAGCACGGCCAACTGGTGCGTCGAAGCCAATTCCTGAATGCGCGGGCCAATCCCCGTCTGCTGCAGAATCCCGCCGAAGGCGCCGCCGGCAGACGTTATCAGGATGATTACGCCTGCGCTCGACAATGCGCTTTGGACAAAGGCCGCTATTTTTTTCCGGTCCGTGTTTTGCCGAAAGGTGAGCGTCGCCAAGGCAATCGCGGCAGCGAGAGCCAACGCGATATTGGGATTGCCCAGATAATCAAGCAGATCGAGCAACCGGTCTATCACCTCGGACGAGTCACCTGTTGAGGGTACCTTGAAAAAGGAACCCGCGATGGTTTGTCCTGCGATCAGAACAATTGGCAGAAGGATGGGCAATACAGACAGCCAGAGAGGGGGCAGTTCCCGCTCGTCCTTGTTCGAGAGGGCTTCGAGTTCCGCAGCGGAGATATCCGCCGAGTCGCGCAGTACAATGGGCCACCTCCGATTGGCCCATAGCGCATAAGCATAGCCGGAACTCGCGGTAAACAAACCGATAATGATGCCGCCGAGGATCATCAGGCCGAGGCTCACAGACAGCTCGCCGGCGACGAACAAAGGTCCGGGTGTGGGCGGCACCAGTGAATGTGCCATCGTTCCGCCGGCCACGATCGCCATGACATACAGCCCATAATTGCGGCGGGTGCGCATCCCCATCGCCTTGGCCAGAGGGATCATCAAATAGAAAACCGTATCGAAGTACACCGGGATGGCCAGCAGGAACCCGCTGCTGAGAAACGCCAGCGGAGCCCTGGATTCGCCAAAGCGTTTCAAGGCTGAACGGATAATACGTTCGGCCGCACCACTTTCCAGCAGGCACTTGCCGATGATCGAAGCCATCGCAATGAGGATTCCAATCTTGGTACACGTCTGCCCGAATGCGATGGCGATGCGCTCGCCGGTGGATTGCCGGACGAGGGTTTCGGTTGCGGCTGTTGTCATGTTCTTGTCCAGGGCATACTGCCTTAGCGCCGCTCCGGACGTCAAAGACCCCACGATGATCGCGCCGAGTATCAGCGCCAGGAATGCATGCAGGCGCAGCACGAGGATTCCGCCGAGGACCACGACCATGCCGATCAACATCAGCCACAACGGGTCAATCATGCGGTTGTCACCTCACCCATTTTATGCTGTGGTCTCCCGTTACCGCGACAGTTTCAGGGGGAGAGTCCAAACGGAAGATCGACCAGGGGCCTGGAATGAACGGATACTTCTCGATCACACGCTCATCGATGTCAATTCCGAGGCCTGGTTCTTCGGGCACTACCAGATGCCCCTGCTCGATATCCAGCGGATGGGCCAGAATTTCGTCAGAAAGCGGGAACGGATACATCCCCACTCGCCCCGGAGCGGAGTAACACGGGTACTCCAGCCATTCAACCACGTCTTGCGGCCAACATATCCCCACATGCGCCGCCGCCAGCACTTCGAGGGTCGTTCCCCAACTGTGAAACGCAAACTTCAATCCGTGTTTCTGAACGTCTTCAAATATCGGCTGCGCCATGGCAAATCCACCCTGGCAGAGGACATCCATCTGAACGTAATCAACCGCTTCTCGCTCAATCAAATCCCTAAAGCCTTCGATGTCCGGTTCGTGCTCTCCGGAGGCGAGCTTCACATTCAGCCGGCCTCGCAATTTGTGGTAAGCGTCGTGCTCTTCCGGAGGCAGGGGCTCTTCCAGCCAGACCGGATCGTAAGCCGCCATGTCATTCGCAAGCCGCTCGATTTGCCCTGCGGAGTAGCTGCGGTCGCCCATTCGCCACCAGGTATGTGCGTCAACCATCAGGCCCATGTCCGGTCCCGCAGTCTGCCGCATCAATTCTACAGTCTTCAGGTCCTCTTCCGGGCCGATTCCCGGTCGCATCTTGTAGGCCGGGAACCCCATCGCTGCGATGGCCGCCGCCTCTTCGGCATACTTCTCGGCGGGCATGTACATTCCTGCGCTGCCGTAGAGCTTGATTCGGTCGCGCAGACGCCCACCCAGCAGTTGCGAGACTGCGCAGCCCTCGTATCGGCCAACCAGATCAAGCAATGCGATTTCGACGGCACGGTAGGTTCTCTCGGTTTCGGGATTGGACCGGAATTTCAAGCGGTTCCATTGATGCGGATCTTTGCCGACCAGAAATGACCGTATTTCTGTGTTAATCTCCTTGCAAGCGCGTTCGTGTGCCGGCCCCGGGGCGTACCCTGTCAAGCCGATATCGGTTGAGACGCGAATGAGCATCGCATCTCGTTTGATGATAGTGCGCTGCCCGCCCCAGAAAGGGAGTTTCAATGGTTCAGGCATTGGATAGGACATTAAGAAGGATTCTACATGGGTAATTCTCACCTGCTGCTCCGTTCCCATGTTTCGAATGCGACCTGCAATTTCAAACGTCCCCAGGGGATCATTTCGAAGAGGCCCTCAGATCGCTCAGTGTACTTACCATGTTTCGGGCGCCGGAGGCGACAAATATAGCATCAGCTCCGCAGGCGATAAAGCGAAAGCCCAGGTCGTGATACTTCCTGAATTCTTGTGGGTCGCGCATCAGGATCCCGGTTGCCTTCCCGGCCTTTTTCGCCGCCGCGGCGGTCGTTCTCAGGGCTTCGATGAAGCGCGGATGATCCAGTTGCCCGAAAACGCCCAGTGCCATCGACAAGTCAGATGGCCCCACAAAGAGCACATCGATGCCGTCGATTGCCGCGATGTCGTCAACGCAATTGAGAGCCTGCTCGCTCTCCACCTGCACGATGCCAACGAGGGCGTTTTTGCTGGTCGCAAGATAATCGGCGGCGTTCGCGCCAAAATTCGTCGCTCGCACCATCTGGGCGACGCCGCGGACCCCTTCGGGCGGATATCGCATGGCGCACGCTGCCGTCTGCGCTTCTTCAAGGTTGTTGATCCGTGGACACATGATACCCTCCGCCCCCAAATCAAGGATGCGATGAAAACGCTGTCGTTCGTAAGACTCGACTCGAACCAGGGAAGCGGCCGGGGTATGCTCCAGCGCCTGCAACTGATGCAGCACGTCACTTTCCGCTCCGGTCCCGTGCTCCAGGTCGATGAGCACCCAATCAAAGCCGGCCATCCCCACAATTTCGGCGGTTATCGATGAGCCGAGATTGAGCCAGCAGCCGATCAGCGTTTCACCGTTACGAATTCGTTTCTTGAGATTCTTCATTAGACACCAAGACACGAAGGTTCTGAATTGTATTTACTTTGTGCCTTTGTGCCTTCGTGGCTCAGGTTTTGGCTTTGATGGCATTGAGCTTCCTTGCGAGTCGGGACTTTTTTCGTGCGGCGGTCTTCTTGTGCATGGTGGTGGTTGCGGCGGTTTTGTCCAGTTTCTTGGTCAGGAGCCTGAACTGCTCGCTTGCGGCTTCGGCGTTGCCTGCAGCGAGTGTTTCTTCAAAGTGTTTGATCTGCGTTTTGACCTGACTCTTGCGCGCGCGGTTGATTGCCCTTTGCTTGACGTTCTGTCTGGCTCTCTTTTTGGCCTGTAACGAATGTGCCACTTCTGGTCTCCTAAAAACTATCGTTGCTCTGAACTGACTTCAATTTTGCAACACTCTTATCACTGAGAGGTTGGTTCCGTTTTCTTGCCTGCTCTTAACCTATCGACGCGCTGGCTGACGTCTCTATACGCGAAGTCGAGCTGGGCGAGCTTGCGATAGACGTCGAGCGCCTTTTGCGCATCGCCGCGTTCCTGGTAGGCGCGGGCCAGATTATACCTCAATTCCTTGCCGGTGCTATCGTCTTTGAGCTCGTGGGAATCTATCGCCTGGTTATAGACGTCGATGGCGTCATCGAGCCAGCCCTTGGAAAAGAAGCAGCAGCCGACCTGGTTCATGGCCGCAATTTTCCGCCGCGGGTCTCGTTGCGCCTCCTGGAACAGAGGAATGGCCTCGTTGTATCGCTCGTTCCTGACCAGGCGAAGCGCGTATTCGTACTTGGCGCTCAGGTCGGTCGGATAGTTCTCCACGCAGAGCCGGTAATGCTCCAGCTCCAGGGCGTCCAACTGCGCCGACAACTGCTCGCTCGCGGCTTTCGTCTGAGCGTCGTCGGGATTCGATTCGAGCGTGTCTTTTGTTTCCTTTATTTTCCTGCGGAGCTGCTTCATCCGCAGTAAGCCCGCCCGCTGCTGGTAGCTGAAATCACTCGTAGCTTTATACTTGCTCTCCAGCAGAGCGACGGCGTCATTTTCGTCCTTGTCGTTGGCCAGGTCCGACAGGGTATCGGCCAGCTCGAATATATTGGCTGCCAGGTCCGGATTCTGGGCGATTTTTCTTCTGGCCTCTTCGACGGCGCCGGCGCGGTAGTCTTCGGTTTTGACCACGCCGGCCTGGCCGTGAAGCATCTCCTGGGCCTCCCTGTCCTTGATGGATTTTCTGAAATCGCCTTCGCCGTCGTATTTACCTCGGGCCATGGTCAGCTCGGCCGAAAGGTTCTTGAACTCGTCGGACAGCGCCTTGTTTTCCGGTCTAAGTCGGGCCGCACGCTGACACGCGGCGATGGCCTTGTCAAACTGGCGCAGGTCGCAGTAGGCATCCTTCAGCAGGATGTACGTCTGGGCCGACGGATTCTCCGACGCATTGACAGTCTGGAAGATCAGGTTGGCGATCCAGCCTGCTGTCTTGCTGTAGCCGCCGGCCAGCGCCGCTTTCAGCATGGCTTCAGCGTATGCCAGATGATTCGGGTTTTTGGCGAAAAGGTATTCGGCGTTGAGCATCTGATCCAGTGGCGTCTTGCCCCGCAGGTGCTTCATTTTCTCTACCACGCTGGGCTTCCTGCCGTCCTTTCCCTGTCGGTGAAGAGCTAATTCGCACAGCGGCAGGTGACCCTCGTGCAGCGCATCGGGGGCATACCGCAACCCTTGCAGATACATGTCGATCGCATAGTCGAAATTGCTGGTCTCGGCGAGCTTTGCGGCTTTGTCAAAAAAAGCCTTGGCTTTGGCCGCCGCCTGGCTATCTTCTTCCGGCATCAGTCCTTACCAAATCAGTTTTCCGTATCTCAGTCAAACACATTATGATAATCTTCGGTCAAATATTGTCAACAATTAAATGCTTGTTCGCGAAATGGCATTATGCTATAGAATAAACCTCGAACAGGTCGTCTTGCGTTCGGAATCCTGAAGATTATTCGAATGGAGGCAGTTTACGGAGAATAGAATATGACCAACGCACTTGAACAGTACGATCCTCAAATTTATGAGTTGATACGTCAGGAGGAGGCGCGCCAGAGCGGGGCCATCCGCCTGATTCCCTCGGAAAACTACGTTTCCAAGGCGGTCATGCTGGCCAGCGGTGGATGCCTGACCAACAAGTACGCCGAAGGCTACCCCGGGCGGCGATACTACGAAGGCCAGCAGGTGACCGACCTGATCGAAAAAATGGCCCAGGAACGCGCGAAAAAACTGTTCAAGGCCGACCACGCGAACGTTCAGCCCTACTCGGGCTCGGTCGCGAACCTGGCCGCTTACTCGGCCCTGATTCAGCCGGGCGATACCATCATGGGGATGTCCCACATCGACGGCGGGCATCTTACCCACGGCGGCAAGGTCTCGCTCACCAGCAGGTTCTTCAAATCCGTCTCCTACCCGGTCAATCCCGAAACCGGCCGGATCGACTACGACCAACTCGCCGAGCTTGCCAAAGAGCACAGGCCGAAAATCATCATCTCCGGCGCGACCGCGTATCCGCGCCAGATTGACTTCGAGATCTTTGGGCAGATCGCCAGAGACGTCGGCGCCTATCACATCAGCGACATCGCGCACATTGCGGGTCTGGTTGTCGCAGGTATTCACAAGAGCCCTGTGCCCTACGCGGACATCGTCTCGACGACCACGCACAAGACCCTGCGCGGCCCCCGCGGCGGTATGCTGTTGTGCAGGGCCGAGCACGCCGCCGCTGTGGACCGGGCCGTCTTCCCGGGCCTGCAAGGTGGGCCGCACATGCACACGATGACCGCCGTGGCCGTGGCGCTGGCCGAGGCGGACACGCCCGAATTTATCGCTTATGCAAGACAAATCGTTAGGAACGCCAAGGCCCTGGCCGAGAAACTGTTGGAATATGGCTTCAAGCTCCTGTCCGGCGGAACGGACAACCACTTAATCCTGATCGATCTGCGAAACAAGAACATCCCCGGAAAGAAACTCGCCAAGGCGCTGGACCGGGCCCGCATCGTGACCAACTACAACAGCATCCCGAACGACCCGTCCCCGCCGGCCAACCCGAGCGGCCTGCGCATCGGTACGCCGGCCATCACCACGCGCGGTATGAAAGAAGACCAGGCCAGGGAAATTGCCGGCCTGATCAACAAGGTCGCCGAGAACGTCGACAACGAGTCGGCCATCGAGGAAATCGGTAAAGAGGCCCTGCTTTTGTGCTCACAGTTCCCGGTCCCCGACCACTTCATCATCCCGAACAAGAACAGCAGGTAGCAGAGAGCGGACTGAAGAATACAGGGTGCGGAATATGAGCGAAATCAAATTGAAGACGGCGGTGCTCGGTCTCAATGATCAGGGCCGGCATCTGCTCGAAGCGGCCAAGGCGGTCGATAGCCTGGAGATTCAAGCCGTCGCGGACAAGGACCCAAACGTCGCGGAGAAAATCGGCACGGCGTGGCAATGCGCGTTTTACGATGACTACAGGCAGTTGATCATTCAGCATCAGCTCGACTGCCTGCTGGTGGCCGCCCCAATCCACAGTTGCGATGAGTACGTTCGGATGGCGATGAAGAAGAAGTTCAACGTGCTCAAGGCAGCGCCGGCGGCGAGGGATTTCGAGGAGGCGGCCGGGCTTGTCCGTCTGGCCGAAGAGGAAGCGATACAATTCGCCGTGGCGAATCCGGGCCGGTTCGCACGCGGCTTCCAGGCGCTGCGGCAGATCTTGGAACAGGGCAGGATCGAGCAAATCTTTCTGCTGACCGTGTTCTGCAATAGTGGCGGCGGCGAACGGCCCGGCTGGCAGACGGACCCGAAACTGGCCGGCGGCGGCGTTCTGCTGCACGACGGCTACCACGTCGTCGATCAGGTTGCACTGAACTTCGGCGTGCCGCAGCAGATTTACTCGCTGAATACGAACCAGGCCCAGGACAAGCAGCAGCGACTGTATCTGACCGAAGACACGGCTATTGTCACGATGAAATTCAGCGATACGTTCATCGGCAGCCTGATCGTCTCCCGGCGGGCGGGGGCCGGGCCGAAAGAAGAGTGTATGGTACTCTACGGGAAGGACAGGATTCTGACCGTCCGCGACACGATGCTGACGCTCAGCGACGGCCTCGGGCGGGTGAGCGAGCAGGTCGAATACGTCGATGATGCGCTGGCGTGTACAACGGAGCTTTTGAAGGATTTTGCCGCCAGCGTGTTCTGCCCGGAGAGGAACAAGCTCTCCAGCAGCGGCAGAGAGAATTTGAAGAACATGGCGGTCATTGAATCGGCGTATCTTTCGGCCCGCACGGGCTTTCCGGAGGAGCCGGCCCGGATCCTCCAGATGGCGGCGCTGGATGCCGGCCAGGTGGCTCCCGTGCAGCTCCCGTAAGGGATGGCCTGGCCCCCTTCGGGAAAATAATGCTGGAGAACATTTGACAAGCATGACGGCGGGTAATAGTCTATATGAGTCATTCTATAACCATGTAATTGGCGCGTGATTTGGAGATTATGACATGGAAGACAGCAGGAAAAAACCGATTATGATCGCTGTGATCGTCGTGTGCCTGGGCGTGGCCGGGGCGGTGACGTATCTCAGAAGCGCCGGACCCGCAGGGGGCTATGACAGCCTTCCGGACGACCAGATGACCTGGGTCAAGTGCAACAATCCGCAGTGCAAAGCCGACTACAAGATGAGTGAGAAGGAATACTTCAAAGAAGTAGATGCAAAGCAGCGTGCGAATCCCGCCGCGATGATGTTCACCACGCCGGCGCTGACCTGCCAGAAGTGCGGCAAGGCGAGCGTGTACAAGGCCGAAAAATGCGGCAATCCCAATTGCGGCGCGGTGTTCTTTGCCAGTAGCGTACCGAATGACTTTCCCGACCGCTGTCCTGAATGTAAGAGGAGTGAAACAGAAGAGATCAGAAAAGCAAGAAAAGCCGGGGCGCAGTAAGCTGATTATGTGGAATTCCAAAGAGCCCGGCGAGAGTCGGGCTTTTTCTGGGCCCGGCGTTGTTCGCTTGAGGCCGGTTCCCGCGCAGGCAAGTCACGCAAGCGCCACAGCGGTAGATCAACCTCACCGGCGGCTTTCTCAACCGTCCCCTCGCAAGCTTGAGCCGGGAACCGAACAGCTAAACCTGTTCAACATGATTCAGACCGGCCCTCGATCCTTGGAATCTCGCTTGTGTGTCAGCGCCCGCGTTCCTTGAGACTTTGCACGTTTGGCGTGGTAACGGTATAATCATGATTCCATGACACGCGCCTCGAACGAACAAGAGCAAAGGAGCAGAACGATGAGCTATGATCGCGTCAGGGAAATCAGAGCTTTCATCTTTCTCGGGGTACTGGTTGCCGTATCTGTGCCGGGCAGATTTCTGTACGGTTACGATGCTTCGGCAGACGACGCATTCCCGGCCAAAATACCTCTTGAGAAACCGACGGACCGACAACTCAGTGCCGCCATGCAGCGCATGTACGACGTGTGGAACCCGCATGAAGATCGAGGCAATGAGTTATTCAGCAACTTCAAGTATTCGAGGCTCGAGGGTTTTTCCCGCGAGCCGAACGTCTCCCGCCGAGACCCGTCTAAGGTGATCCGCGTTAAAGGCACGTATTACGTCTATTACACGTGCAGGCGCACCGAGGCGCCGCCGGCCGGAGCCGACAAGGCCACCGACACAGTCCCTTCGCTCGACTGGGACCTGGCCGAAATCTGGTACGCCACCAGCAAAGACGGCTTCCGCTGGACAGAACAGGGTCCCGCCGTCACGCGTCCGGCCAAGGGCCGGTTCGGCTGGCGCTCGAACTGCACGCCCGATATCCTCATCTTCAAGGGCAAGTACTATCTTTACTACCAAGCTTACAGCGCGATCCTCGAAGGGGGTGACACCTGCCCCGTCACTGTCGCCGAGGCCGACTCGCCCGGCGGTCCGTTTCGCGCGCTGGGCAGGGCCGTCGTTTCGCCCGGCGGGCCCGACGACTGGGACAGCGCCTGCATTCACGACCCGTTTCCGTTGATCTACAAAGGCAAAATCTATCTCTACTATAAAGGCTCACCCGGCCAAAAACGCGGCGGCGACAATATCATCCGCGCCCAGGGCGTGGCGATAGCCGGCCATCCCGCCGGCCCCTTCGAAAAATCGCCGCTTAACCCGGTGCTCAACTCCGGGCACGAGACCTGCCTGTGGCCGTACAAGACCGGCATTGCCGCGTTGCTTAGCCTGGACGGCACGGAGAAGAATACCGTGCAGTACGCTCCCGACGGTGTCAATTTCAAAATGATGTCACTGCTCCAGGTCCCGCCGATTGCACCGGGTCCGTACGTGCCCGATGCGTTTGCCGATAACGGCGACGGCCGAGGCATAACCTGGGGCCTGTGCCACATCAACCCGGATGGCGGCGGCTCCATGAACGATTCAATTCTGGCCCGCTTCGACTGCGACCTGAGCCTCGACAGTGACGTGCCGTACTTCAAGCGCAACAACCTGCGATTCGACGAGCACACCTACTTCCAGCCCGTCCTGGCCCTGCCCGGGCACATGAAAATGAGAATAATAAAATCAGCCGGCGAATAATGAATCTCCCTTTGCCCGTTGCTGATTCTGTCGGTGGACAACATAACGCGGGGCCATGGCTTTGGATGGCTCAAGCACTTTGACCGGACTCTAAAACCATTACGGCGTTTCAAGCCGGTCGCGGATCGAACTTGTTGTCAGAAGAATGGGTTGTGGTTTTTTTCGTGTGCGATGGTGGTGGGGGGGCCGTGGCCGGGATAGACTTTTGTTTCTCCGGGCAGGGTGAAGAGTTTCTCTTTGACACTGTTGATCAACTGGTACATGCTTCCGCCGGGGAAATCGGCCCGGCCGACCGAGCCCGCGAAGAGCGTGTCGCCGACAAAAGCGATGCCCGCGACCTTGGAACAAAGGCAGATGCCGCCGGGTGTGTGGCCCGGAGTGTGAAGTACCAGCAGCTCTATCCCGGCCTGATTGACGATGTCCCCATCCTGCAATGAAACATCCGGGGGATGCGTGCTGAACACCATCCCACTCATCACCGACAAATTAGCATGCGGCTCTGAGAGCATTACGGCGTCCAGCTCATGGATGGATACCTTCACGTCCGGGAATGCATCACGCAGCGCAACGACACCTGCGATATGGTCGATGTGGCCGTGAGTAAGGACTACAGCAACAGGATTTAACTTATGATCCCTGAGAAAATCGACCAGAACTTCCGCTTCGAGACCGGGATCAATGATAAGGCAATCGTTCGCCGCCTCGCCGTCTCTCAGGACATAACAATTCGTTTCATAGGCGCCCAGAGTCAGTCGGTCTATTTTCATTTCACGGCTTCCTTAAAATCGAACAGGCTATCAATGATCGCATCCGCAGTCAAGCGTCTTTAGGCTTGACCGGCGGGCCGAAGTGTGTTAGTTTGCTGCGTCCTGAGAGATAGCCGGCAGAAAACGGTATATATCTCGCTGATTGGGGAGAGCTGGGAAGGTAATAATCAGCGTTTCACATTATGGAGTTACTTATTGAATGAAGGCATTTTGGCGAATATTCGGCTATGTTTGGCCCCAATGGCAACGGATTATAGTTGTTGTCCTAAGCGCGCTAATCCTCTCGTTGCTTCTGTCCTTGAGTTTCATGACGGTCATCCCGCTGTTGAAAGTCATGATGGGCGACGAAGGAATTCATGGCTGGGTAGAAAGAAAAATATGCTCGGCTCGCTACGGCATCAGCTTTGCCTCAACCGACGGCCTGGGCGAAGTAGAAGCACCAGATGCTCTCCTGGTAACTGGTCTCAAGAAAGACGAGCTCGCACAGAAAGCAGGACTGGAGAAACTCGATGTCATTACGGGCATCGGCGAGCTTAGACCAAAACAGGAAGGCCAGAATGTCTCTCGCGCCAGACTGCTCGAAGCGCTGGCGACTGTGCCTGCGAATAGCACGCTTACGATCCAATTGCAGCGGCGGTCCGCACAAGGTACCACCCGGTCCGAGTTGGCATTCAGCACCGGACCGAAACCTTTCTACATAAACCATGTCGAGAACTGGATAAACACTCTGCCAAGAGAGAATACAGCCGAAAACAAGAACAAAACGGTAACGTACATTATCTTACTATTAGGCTTGGTGACTGTATTGCGATGCACGGCAAAATTCACGCAGGAATACATGACGCAGAAAGTGGTCCAGATAGCCATAAACAGGCTGAGGGAGGACACTTTTGCCCACGCACTGGAGATGCCGGTCGGATTCTTCGCCGACGAGCGTCCGAGCGATACCGTCAGCAGGATTATTCGCGATAGCGACGTAATGGCAAAGGCCATCAAGGTCATGCTTGGAAAAGCACTGCGGGAACCTTTGAATGCACTTTTCATGGTGGTGCTGGCCATGTGGCTTAACTGGCAGCTTACGGCAATCTTTCTTTTGGGGGCGCCGTTTGTACTGGGAATGGTAGTTGTCTTCGGCCAGAAAATGAAACGAGCCACCAGGAAGTCGCTGATGGCGGGCTCACAGATGCTGGCAAAACTGCAGGAGGTGATGTCCTCGCTGCGAGTGGTGAAAGTATATAATCGCCATGAATACGAGAATGAAAACTTCAAAACCATCAACGACCGGCTGCTAAAACAACAACTGAAAATATCCAAAGTCGATGCCGCCACTATGCCGGTGATGGAAGTGTTCGGCATGGCGGCCGGTTCGGCAGCGCTGATATTCGGAGCGTACTGGATTACTTCCGGCAAGATGGATGGCCAGGAATTCTTCGGACTATTGATCCTGCTGGGCGCCGCCGCCGAAGCTACGAGGAAGACAAGCGACGTCTGGAACAGGATACAGGAGGCCAACGCCGCAGCCGAGAGGGTCTTCGCGATAATGGATTCGCCCGTCGAACGCGAAGAGGCCGGTGCTATCGAGATGCCGCCGGTGAAGAAGAGTATTGAATTCTCGAATATCGTGTTCACTTATCCCGGCGGAAACCAGCCTGCGCTGAAAGGAATCAGTCTGGTTGTCCCGGCAGGACATAATATCGCCCTGGTAGGGCCTAACGGGTCTGGCAAGACTACACTTGCAAACCTGTTACCGAGATTTTACGACCCTAATTCGGGACGGATTCTGATCGACGGGAAGGATATTCGCGATGTCAAGCTCGCCAGTCTTCGCAGCCAGATTGCGATGGTCACACAGAATATCGTCGCGTTCAACGATACTATCGCCGCCAACATAGCTTACGGCAAACCAAACGCCACAACGGAAGAAATAGAAAAGGCAGCCAGACGAGCGTACGCCCACGAGTTCATCGAGCCGCTGCCAAAGGGCTACAATACCATTATCGGCGAGCAAGGTACCGGTCTGAGCGGCGGGCAGTTGCAGCGAGTTGTCATCGCCAGGGCGATTCTCAAGAATCCGGCCATCCTGATTTTCGACGAGGCGACGAGCCAGGTTGACGCCGACAGCGAAGCGAAAATCCACAATGCAATCGAAGAGGTTATGAAAGACCGGACGAGCTTCGTCATTGCTCACCGATTCAGCACCGTGATGAGCGCGGACGTCATCGTGGTTATGGATCACGGGCGAATCGTGGCCCAGGGCCAGCACGAGGAGCTGATGCGGACTTGCCAGCTTTATCAGAGCCTGTATGAAACTCAGTTGGTGAGGGCGTAACAGCATCAATCGCAAATACTATCCACGCGGCAACAGACACGCCTTCGGGTTTGTATAGGGAGGGGGCATTTTCTATGAGGGTCCCTATTGTGGGCACTTTGATTCACTGAAAATCGCCTGTCTTGCCGATTAGATAGGTAATACCGGCCAGGGATGCGGGGCTGAATCTCGTGTATCCTGGGCTGTGGTTTTTGCTTGTAGGGTTCAGAAGCTGTAGAAGTATTTTTGACGTTGCGAGGAAACAGAGTTATGCCTGAACTTGAACGACAGAAAAAGGCACACGACTTGTTTGAGAGATACCGGGGCAATCCCATTTTGAGGCCGGGAGATTGGCCTTATGCGACCAATGCCGTCTTCAATCCGGCGGCCGCAAAGTTGGATAGCGAGACGTTGCTTCTGGTCCGGGTCGAGGACATGCGAGGTTTCTCCCACCTGACGGTCGCCCGCAGCCCCGACGGGTTCACGAATTGGGAAATCGACACGACCCCGACCCTCGAAGCGGACCAAAGCTCCCGCGAGGAGAGGTGGGGGCTGGAGGACCCGCGGATTGTCTGGCTCGAAGAACAAAAGCAATTCGCGGTAACTTATGTCTCATTCAGCGAAGGTGGCCCGGTTGTCTCGCTGGCGATCACGAAGAATTTCAAGACGTTTGCGCGTTTGGGTGCTCTGCTGCCGCCGGAAGACAAGGATGCTTGCCTGTTTCCTCGCCGGTTTGATGGGCGATTTGCTTTGATTCACCGGCCTATCGTCCGGGGTGAAGCCCACATGTGGATCAGTTTTTCGCCCGATTTGAAGCACTGGGGCGACCACAGACCCCTGATCATGACCAGGACGGCCTATTGGGACTGCCACCGGGTCGGCTTGGCCTGCCAGCCCATCGAGACCGCGCAGGGCTGGATGTTGTTCTATCACGGCGTACGCAATACGACCGCCGGAGCGATATACCGCGTCGGATTGGCCTTGCTGGACGTGAACTCACCCTGGAAGGTCCTGCGCCGCAGCGACGAGTGGGTCCTGGGGCCCAGCGCCGATTACGAACGTATCGGCGACGTCAGCGACGTGGTATTCCCTACCGGCGCCACGGTCCAGAAGGAAACTGACCAGGTGAATCTCTATTACGGTGCTGCCGACAGCACGGTCGCTGTGGCATCGGCCAGGTTGAGCGATTGCATCGATTATATTCTGACGTGCCCGAAGGTGGACGAATAGGCGGTCAGAAGTAGTTGGCAGGTTTTTTGTTACGACCAATTCAGGGACAATAAAGGCCGGGACGACTCAGTCTTCCCTGGTTCCCGGGGCAGGTTGTTGAATATGGTCGATCGCGAATTTGGCTCGCACCTTCTCAAGTAGTTGTGCCTTTTTGCGAATTCTCCAGACGAGCACCGTGATGGGCTCCCTCTTCTTGTCTTTGAACGTGATGACAATCTTTCCGAAGCCCATGAGCCGTTCGAGGAAATCGCTCGTGTCAATGCGGCTGTTGTAGTCCTCCCGGCCGATTTGCTCGCCTGATTCGGTAGGGCCTTCCTGCAGATTCAGGTAGTTGGGCGTTATCGCAATATAGTAGAAAAGCCCCTTGAAGCAGGAAATCAGAATTGTGAGCAGACCGATGATGCTTATCAATAGATAGCCGGTACAGTTAATGCTCACGGCAAGATGCCTGAAGAGCCGCAGAAAACCCGTGACCCAGCCGAGCAGGTGCAGCCATAGGAGAAAAAAGCCGAGACTGACCAGCATGATGAGCAATATCTTGATGCTGATGCTGTATTCCTCTATGAGGAAATTCATGAAGAACACCGTCAGCCAGATGCCGCCGATGGCGACCTCGGGGATGGAGTCCATGAACCACCAATGAGTCCCATGCAGGAACATCAGAACGCAGGCCAAGAGCGAGGCGACGATTGTCGGGGCGTAGAGTATTTTCGGCGTCCAGTTGAAGATGATGAGCCAGTCATTGATGTCGGGGTCTTGTCTCATTACCTTCTGCATTCTCAACCGGGTTCTGACCGTTTTGCGCAAAATGAACCAGGCTGCGACCGCCGCCGTCAGCACGCCGGCGGCAACGTACAAGGCGATCATCTGATTCGAGCCCCAGTCAACGTCGGCCGTGAGCTTTGGAATCGCATAGGCGATAACAATCCACGCGACAACGACCACTGCCGCCAGAACCGCCGCCGCCAGTATGATTTGCTTCTTCCGCTTCGCCCGCCCGGCATCGTTATTGGCTTCGGCGCTCTTGCTCTCTTCGAGATTCTGTGCGTCCATGTGGGGTCCTTTCACAATGGCCAGCCGCCCTGCAAAACGCAGGCCAGGCAACCGCAACCATGTTACCGCATATCGGGCTCTGGCACAATAGGTTCCCATCGCACCTTTGCGGCCCCCAGGAGTGTGCCCGTGGCATAGGACAAATCAACAAGTGCGATTTGATACTCGGCCAGCGCCAGGATTTCGGCGCTTTGAGCATCGGAAAAATTCGTCTGGGCCTGGAGCACGTCGGTGGATGTCCCCAGGCCAAGCTCGAACTGTCGCTTTTCGGCCTCAAACAGCCGGCCGTCCAGAATGGTCCTTTGTCTGCTGGCCAGGACCCGCTGCCAGTTCGCTTCGAGCTGATCGATTGCGTTAAGCACCTCCATCTCTATCATTTCCGCTCGACTGTCGCGGCCGGCCAGACGCTGGCGGCGCTGATAGAACGCCTGGCGCAGCCTGCTCTTGGCGGCCTCATTTCCAAGCGGAACCAACAACTGCAAGCCGAAGCGGTGATCCTCGAACCTCTTATCGAAAAGCAAATCAAATGAATTATCTCTCGTCGGTCCAAGACCGTTTACGTTGTACGTATAGTCCATTGTGACCAAAGGCAGCGATTGATTCTGCATATAGTCAACTGTGGCGACGGCCTCTGTGATTTGCAGCTCCAGTTCGAGCATTTCCATGCGATTGTCCGTGGCGGTTGTAACAAGGCGGTCCTTCTGCAGCTCATAGCGGACCGGGTCGGGTTCGGTCGCCGGCACGAGCACCGTCGGCGTTTGCATCTCCAGACCGGCCTTGTGCAGCATTCGCTTTAGTTCGCGCTGGCGGTCGCGCAAATTGTTCTCGGAAATAATGATCCCTTCGAGCCGCTGCGCGACGCCCGCCTCGGTACGAATCACCTCGACCTGCGGTTTGTCGCCGGCCGCCACGAAACGTTTGGCCTGCTCGAAGAGCGCTTGCGCCAGCTCATACTGTTGCTCGCGCACCTCGAGCTCTCGTCGAGCGGCGTAGAGCCGCCAGTACACACGATCCACCGCGGCGATGGCTCGGACCACCTCCAGCTTCGTTCTGGCGTCGGAGATCTGCCGCTCGTACTCGGCGATCCGAATCGCGTAGGTATTAGCCCGGTTGCCGGCGCCCCGCAGGAGCGGTTGGCTGATCGAGAGGGACATATCTGAACCATAGGAAGGATTGAATATCGAAAAGAGCGAGTCCGTTTTGGTGCGGGTGTCGGCCAGGTCAAAGGTGATGGTTCCTCCGGTTTGCAGAGGAACCCGAACGCCAAGATCCGTGGAAGAATAATCGAGCTGCGAGCCGGCAATATCAAGGATTGAAGCTACCGGTGTGTCGGTCTTGCCATACCTGACGTTGGAAAAAAAGGCCGCCTCAAACTGGGCCTCCTGCTCGCTGACCTTTTCGGCGGCAATCGCGGGACTGATGAGTTGCACCTTGAGATCGAGGTTGTTCTCCAGCGTCATCGCGCGGCACTGTTCCAACGTAAGCGCCAGATCTTTTGTGGGGACCTCGTTGACATCGTTCATATCGGCCCGGCTGTTCTGCTGGTCTTTGGACTCGCTCAGTTCGAGCGTCTCAATGGCTCGAAACCGCTCAGACGCAAAACCGATCGGGTCGGACTTGCGATCGTCAAGAATCTGTTCGCAGCCCGCCAACAAGATCAGTCCCAAGCCAATAAGCCCAACAAATCGATACGAATTGTGCAACAATTCTTTACTCATGTCTAAGAGCCTCAATCGGGTCAAGCCTGGCGGCCTTGATGGCCGGGAACATCCCAAAAAAGATGCCTATAGACGCCGTAAAGCCAAATGAGAGAATTATGGCCCACACAGGGATATAGACCATAGGCATATTAAACTCTTCGCTCAGGTATTTTGGTATGTGGACCAGAGCCATAGTCAAAAGTTGGCCGAATCCAATTCCGACGAGCCCACCTACAAAGCACAAGACGACAGATTCAATCAGGAACTGACTGAGAATCGCGGATTTCTTTGCGCCAACGGCCTTGCGAAGCCCGATTTCTCTGGTTCGTTCGGATACCGAAACAAGCATGATATTCATAACGCCCACACCGCCTACCAGCAGAGAAATACTCACCACACCCACGGCTACAAGTGTCAAGATCAGCGCTATGGTATTGAACATCTCCACGTACCTTTTGACCGACGAGACTTCAAACGTATCGGGCTCCGTGGGCTTGATGTTACGCGTTCGGCGAAGGAAGAACCTTATTTCGGCCTGGGCATCCTCCACCATATCCGTCGATTTGCTTGCCGCAAAGGCCATAATAAAAGGCTCCCCCTGTAACTTGAAGGCCGTCCGAAATGGAACAAAAATCTCATAATGATCTTCAGAGGCCTGTCCAGGTTCCATGGGTGGTCGCCATTCCATCACCCCGACAACAACGAATTTCACATGACCTATAAGAATGGACTGTCCAATGCAATCCCGGTCAAGCTGAAGCTTGTAGTGTAATTTGGAGTCAATCAGACATACCGGGCGTACCTGCATGTCATCAATAACAGACAGCTTTCGCCCGAGGACCATCGGTCGCTTCACGATCTCATGATACGAGGGCTCGACGCCGATGATTTTGACGCTCTCCACGGATTCATCAGCGTGACGAACCGTGCGCCGTTCCACCCAAGCCAATCGGCTAATCCGTGCTACTGAAGGGCAATGTTCCAGCATGCCGTCAAAGTGTTCCGGCAAGAATCGAATCGTCCACCAGGACGCATTGCGTTTCCTTCCTTCTTCAGCCCGCTTCGGCATGACGACCACGGTGTTGGTGCCAAACTCTTCCACCATCTTCAGCACCTCGGTTTTCAGGCCGGTGAGAGTTGCAGTGACCGCAGTTACTGCAGCAACGCCGATGACGATACCAATGACTGTGAGCATGGCCCTGGTTTTGTTTGCCCAGATTTGGTCCAGCGACAGATACACACTCTGATAGAAGAGCCTCAGGAAGGCCAGAGGCGCCCTCAGCAAAGCTCTCATGGCCGCCCTCCTTGTTCATCTTGCGGTGCAGCCGCCCCTTGTGCCATGTCATCGACAGTTGACATATCGCTACAGACCCGCCCGTCTTTCATGCGGATAATTCGCCTGGCGTGACAGGCCACGCTTTCCTCGTGCGTGACCAGGATAATCGTCTGACCCTCCCGATGAAGCTGATCGAATAGCGCCATGATGTCCTCGCTCGTCTTACTGTCGAGATTGCCCGTGGGTTCGTCCGCCAGTAGAATGCTCGGCTCGCAGACCAGGGCGCGGGCGATAGCGACGCGCTGTTTCTCGCCCCCTGAGAGCTGGTTCGGCCTGTGTTTGACCCGGCCTGCCAGACCCACTTTCTCGAGCACGTTCCTGGCGCGCTTGCGCCGGGACCACCAGCCGTTGCGCGAATAGATCAGGGGTATCTCGACGTTCTTGAGCGCGCTGAGCTGGCCCAGAAGCTCAAACGACTGAAAGACAAATCCGATTCGCTCATTGCGGACCCGAGCCAGCGCCGCGTCGGTCATTCGCGTCGTATTCTTCCCGTCCAGCTCGTAGGAGCCTGATGTGGCTCTGTCCAGACAACCCAGGACGTTCATCAGCGTGCTCTTGCCGGAGCCGGAAGCCCCCATCACTGCGACGTATTCGTTTTCGTGCAGCTCCAGGGTGATCCCATCGAGGGCGTGGATGTATTCCACACCGACCTTATACACCCGTGTGACATCTCGGAGTCGAATCACGGCCTTATGATCCTGGGGCTGAGCGACCGGCTCATTATTTTCGGCGGTTATTGTTGGCATCGTTTGCAGCTTCTTCGTCAGACTCAGCGCCAGTTGCTTTTGTCTTTGCTTTTGCTTCACGCTCGTCCTGTATGACTTGGTCGTGCTTGATGCTTTCGAGCACCTTGTAGGGCCCCACAACGATATTATCCTCTTCCTTGATTCCCGATTTGATGATGGTGTGGGTCAGATCGCTCTGGCCAATCGTGACGGGGGTGACCACGGCCTTGCCGTTGATGTAGCGATAGACCACCGTCGCAAAGGTTTTGGCTATGTCCACCTCTGAGGATTTCTCGCGAATCTCCAGAGGCAGGCTATCCACTTCCCTGCCCAACACCGCTTGCGTGGGCACCTTGAGCACGTTTGTGTGCCTCCGCGTCTCGATGTCCACGTTCGCGGTCAGGCCCGAATACAATTTCTCTTGCGTTTTGTCGAGCAGGATCTCGGCCTTGTAGTATTTTGTTCTACTGAAGGACAAATCATTTGACAACGCGATGGAGTGCACCACGCCCGTGAACTCGCGGTCGGCGAAGGCATCGACATGAACGGTCGCCTTCTGGCCAAGCTCCAATTTTCCGACGTCCGACTCGTCCACCTGGGCCACAACCAGCATCTTCGAGAGGTCCGCCACGACCATGATCACGGTTCCCGGATTGTTCATGGTCCCCATGATAACCATCTCTCCGACCTCGGCGTCGAGCCGCGTGATTACACCGTCGATGGGAGAAGTGATAGTCGTGTGGCTGAGGGCTTCGCGTGCCTGGGCGATCCCGGCATCAGCCACCTCGATGTTATGCTGCAGCACCACCAAATTCAGTTCCGCCGATTGAAGCGTGTGCTTTGCGGCTTCATGCTGCGACTTGAGCTCGTCGAATTTGGCCTGAGCCTGGTCCAGAGTGGCTTGAGCGATGTCTTTCGATGCGAGCAGGCCTTTTTGTCGCTCCAGGTCGCGCTCGGCCTGCTTGAGCGAAGCCTCAAGGCCGGCCAGACTTGCTCGCTGACCGGCGATCCTGGCTTTCTCGACGTCTGTCTGGGCGACCTGGGCGGCGCGGCCGGCCTCGGCTGAAGTCAGCCGGCTCTCCAAATCCTTCGAATCCAGGTGCACCAGCACCGAGGCCGGTCGCGGAGGATGAGCGTTGGGATCGCCACACGTTACCGTGCCACCCTCTTCGTGGGGCAGTGCAATGATGCGCGCCGAGACTTTCGCGCTGATCTCCACCTTTGATTTTGGCTCGATCTCGCCCGGAGCGCTGACAAACTCCACCAGCTCCCCTCGCTTCGGGTTCTCGATGCGGACGACCGTGGGTTTGCCCGAACCCTTGAGTCTGGCCCTGACCAGCATTCCCATCCCGGAAACCACTGCCAGTATCACAATAATTATAACAATAGCTATGTAAGACTTCTTCACACTGAAACCTTTCTTGTGCGGAGGATCTATCGTTACAGCACTCTACAGCCGAGTATAAGAGCAATCATCCACGTCAAATGTTACCATTCTGTTACGGATTTATGTGTTTTTTGTTATTTTTTTGATCTAATGTTGAATTTCAACTCTGAAAACCCGCTCAGGGGCAAACCCGAGACCGCATAAGGCACTGTTGCCGGCGACATAAACATAGACGCCCGAGCTTGGGATTTCTTGCGCCGCCTCCAAAAAAAACGCCCTTTGCGCCTTTTGAAGGGTATGCGCACCCAAAAACCTCCCGGCGTCCCCAAGGCGAAGAACACGGAGCGCTTATCGGGCCGTCGCCACCTGCGTCGAGGCGGGGGATTGGGAATTGTGCAAGCCTTCGATCTCAAACGGCTCGCCCGGACCGCAGCCGGCAACGAACAAAAGAATCGCTGAAGCGACCACCAGCATTATTGTTGTTCTTACGATATTTCCTTCCATAGCTATCTCGCCCAGTAATCAATGACAAGCACCTTGTCCAGATACGGGCCCAGGAGCTTGCCGAACGCGTTGTGCGCCGGGTGGGGCAAATACTCCGCCCTGGCAGTCTCATCGCGAAAAGTCACCACGAAGCAGTGCGTAAAGCCCTCCTGGCGGTTCTCTACGCTTACGTCGGTGCCCCACTCGAAATCGCGGATGGCGTCGATCTTGTCCGGCAGGGCGCAGAATGCCTGCTCGATTTGCCGGACCTGCTCGTCGGTCGTGCCGTCCTTGAACTTGAACAGCACGACGTGGCGCAGCACGGGGGCCGTTGCCTCGGACGCGCTCATCGCCGCGGGTTTCGCCTCGGTGACGTGCTTGGTTTCATGGACACTGATGCAGCCGGTCAAAACAACCGCCCCGGCCGCCAGATACAAGAAGTTTCGGATCATAATCGGTTGCTTCCAATAGTTTCCTGATCGACTCACTTCCACAATTTTCCAACCAGCCAATTCTACCCGCAACGTCCGGGATCGTCCATACTAAAATCGCGGGCAAAATACGTCGAAGGCCATCACGGGGCTGGCAAAAAAAAGTGTAAAATGTATTTGGATGCGCGTTAAGAGCAGCTATAATCCCCACATCAAGATGAAGCGATTGTTGTAACTGTGCCGTGCAGTCCGTAGCGTTGCGTTCAGTCACTGTATTCTTGCGTCTGTGCGAGGCGAAATAGGAGAAATCTACGATGCTCAAATGGTTCAGGCAATTGGATAAGATTCTGCGCGGCGATGCCACGCGTATGTCGTTACTGACTGAAGGTCAGATCAAGACCCCGGTCGCCGGCCTGTCGGTCGCTGTTTTGTTGCTCGGTGTGTTCTACGGCTTGTGCATGGGGTCATTCACGATGATCCGAACAGGCGGCCAAGCGTACATGCAGCTTATCGCCAGTGCCGTCAAATTGCCGATGCTGTTCTTTCTTACTTTGGCCGTGACATTTCCTTCCTTGTACGTGTTCAACGCACTCATCGGGACGCGGCTGTCCGTGCTCTCGGCGATGCGGCTCCTGATCGCGGCCTTGGGTGTGATGCTGGCTATGCTGGCATCATTAGGACCAATTGTCGTATTTTTTGCCTTGAGCACAAAAAGCTATCCATTCATGATGTTGCTGAATGTCGCTACAAGTACGATAGCAGGCGTACTTGGGCTTGGTTTTTTGTTGCGAACGTTGGACCGGCTGGTCGTCATACAGGAAAGCCTCGAATCCGCACCGCCTGGGCCGCCTCCACTGCCTGACCCTGGCAAGCAGGCCAATGCCGCGACGACCGGGCCCACCGGCGCGCTGGACCGCGCGGGTGAGATTACGACGCGCAGAGCCAAGAGCGTTTTCCGGGTCTGGACGACGGTTTTTGCCCTGGTCGGAGCCCAGATGAGCTGGGTCCTGCGTCCGCTCATCGGATGCCCCACTTTGCCGTTTGAATGGTTTCGGGAGCGTGAGAGCAATTTCTTCATCGCCGTGTTGCAGTCGCTGGTCAGCCTGTTTTCATGGTAAGAAATTGCACGTCTGTTGAGCCTCGTGTGGCGGAACGCGCCTATGATGTTACTTTATGCTGAAAACGTACTGCGGGCCAGACCGTGGGCCGTGGAAGAAGGTCATGCGGCCCAAAAGCTGGCCCAACTCGGCCTCATGGTGGCTGCGTTCGGGATTACGTATGGAGCGGTGATGGGTAGTTTTGGCGGAGTGCTCGGCGAACGCTTTTGGCAGGTCGTTTTTTCCGCTGTGAAGGTGCCTCTGCTATTGCTGGGTACGTTTGCACTGAGTTTGCCGAGCTTTTTCGTGGTTAACACGCTGTTTGGACTCCGGTCGGATTTCTCACACAGCCTCCGGGCTTTACTGGCCACCCAGGCGGGCCTGACGATTATCCTTGCCTCCTTCGCTCCCTTCACGGTCCTCTGGTACGCGTCCTGCTCGGACTATCAGGGGGCGATCCTGTTTAACACGCTGATGTTCGGCTGCGCCAGTCTCGCGGCTCAGTGGCTGCTTCGACGTTTCTACGAGCCGCTGATTCGGCGTAATTCGCAGCACCGCGTGCTGTTGCGGGCATGGCTGGTCATTTACGCATTTGTGGGGATTCAGATGGCCTGGGTCCTTCGGCCCTTCATCGGCAACCCTGATGCGCCGACACAGTTCTTTCGCCAGGATGCCTGGGGCAACGCCTACGTCAGCCTCGCCCATATCCTCTGGACATTCCTGGGCGGATAACGTCGTCCGAATTCGCACTGCGACATCAAAGCAGCAGTTCACTGATATGCACCACACAATCGCGGAACTTTTCGGCAGGTAAGGTGACCGTCTTCCATTTCGGGCTGCGGCGTTTCATGGACTTGCGATAGTCGTCCAGCCGGATGCACAGAAAAACGTACCTGTCCACGCCAAACTCAAAAACTTCCCTTCCGTCGGAATCAACGTCGATGTTCTCTATCCTGTACGCGAAAACAAACACGGCTTGATGTCCCTCGCCCAAAGCCGCCTGCCATTTGACCAGACCATCGACATCCTCGGCGGTGACCCAGCACTCCAGGCCCGCCAATTTGGCCAGACTGCTTCCCTTGAATGTTCTGCCCTTGACCTCGGCAATGATTGTCTCTCGTTGCTGCGGATAGAGCAGGAAATCGAAGCTCTTGACATCGGCGCGTCCGAAGGCCGCCCGTTTGTGCTCATCGACCGCCTCATATGCAATGCCATTGTCGATCAGCCAATTCTCGAACGCCCGCTCATAGTGATTTGGAAACGGCTCTTTCATTAAACAGCAGGGGGACAAATTCGTTCAGGTAAATTCGCCACAGCCGCCACTCGTGGGCGCCGTCGGTAATGTGGGCGACGTGCTTGATTTCTTCCGCGTTCAGCCGCTCGAGGAACTTCTGGTTCGCCTCGAAGAGAAAGTCGCTTCGGCCGCAGCCGATCCAGAACAATTGCAGTTTTTCGTTGATGGCTTTCGGCTCGGCAAGCAGCCTGTCGAGGCTCTGGTCTCGCGGCACGGCCGAGCTGTATGCGCCAAGCCAGCCAAACAGATTGAGATTGCCCATGCCTACTGTCAGGGCCTGGCCGCCGCCCATCGACAAGCCGGCTATCGCCCGGTCCTTTTGCTCGGTGTTCACTCGATAGCACTTTTGGATATAGGGGATGACGTCCTCGATCAGGTCCTTCTCGAACGCTCCATAGTTGCCCAGACTTCGCATATCGGCAGGTGCCGACGGCGTGTGACCATAGGGCATGACAATCACCAGCGGCTTGGCCTTGTTTGCGGCAAGCAGATTATCCGCAATCAGGTTGGCCCGCCCGACTACCGTCCACGCATCCTCCGTGTCTCCCATGCCGTGAAGCAGGTAGAGCACGGGGTACCTGGCCTGGAGATTCTCTTCGTAGCCAGGCGGCGTATAAACGTACAGCCCTCGCGTTACGCCGAGCGATTTCGAGGCGTACTTGTGCACGTGCACCGTGCCGTGAGGGACCCGTTGCTCTTCAAGAAACATCGGCGGATCGCCCGGCACGAGGACGAGGTTCTTGGCTGTCCCGCCCCAGAACTTGAGCCATGCGTTGGCCGGGTCGGTCGTTTGCAGTCCGTCCACGATAAAATTGTACTCGTAAATCTCAGGCTCGGCCGGACCCAGGGTGACGTGCCAGAGGCCGTTCTCGTCCCTGCTCATCGGCTGAGTCCCCTGTGCGAACCGCACGTTCAGACCGACGGCTTGAGCGTTGGGGGCACGCAGACGAAACGTAACCTTGCGATCCGGCTCAACCTGCGGCGATACAATGGCTGGGCCTCGCTGGGCCTGAAGCCGGGGACTTGCAAATACCAACAAAGATAAGCCCAGCAGCAAGTAACCGAATCGGCTGAATTTCATTTTTCTCCCCTTCCAACAGAGGTAATCAAATTCCCTTGGCGGAGTCTAACCAAGACAGGAACTCATCATAATCCACAAGCTCCTGTTTCCCTGTGTCCATATCCTTGATGGTGAGCTTCTTGTTTTTGAACTCTTCGCCGATGATGACGCACTTTTTGGCGTTTTGAGCCGAAGCTTCCTTAAACTGCTTGGAAAGACCGGCGTTTGCCTTGTAACTGAAGGCAGCGCGAAAGCCCTTTGTTCGCAATTGCGATGTTGTTAATCTCACCACTTCATCTTCGACCGTCGATTTGACCATTCCACCTTGATCGTCAAAAGTTATACCTGGTACACAAGCAACGAAATAATCAAGGTCAGGCCCTTCCACCTTTCTGTCGAGCAGCCCCTTTTCCCGCAGCAGAATCTCCAGAACACAATCGCCCATGCCCATCCCCGTTCCAGTTATCTCCGGGCCACCAAACTCTTTGAGCAGATTATCATACCGACCCCCGCCACAAATCGCCCGAAGTTCACTACCCTCAGCATGAACCTCAAATACGACTCCTGTATAGTACGCCAACCCTCTTACTATGCTCGGATCAAACTTACAGTATTCGCCAACCTTCATGTTTTCAAGCAGATGACGGTGGACCATAGCAAGTTCATTAAAAGCTTCTTCAACGAGTTCATCGTGTCCAAACATTCGCTCAACATTCGAGACGGATTCCAATTCCATAAACTGGTTGATTGTATCAGCCATCTGCTTATCCGGAACTTTCTCTGCAAGTAATTCCTTGAAAGTTTCTTGCGGTAACTTGTTTCTTTTATCAAGCAGAGCATACATCGAATCAAAATTTGCCTCGGCTATGCCGATCTTCTTGAGAACCGCTGCCAAAAGTCTCCTGCTTGACATCTTGACTTTAATATCGTCGGGTGTTAAGCCGACCTGCCGCAGATAATCTATTGTTGTGAATATAATCTCGGCGTCGGCGAGGACATCGTCAGTGCCGATGATGTCGATGTTCCATTGGAAGAATTCGCGGAGGCGACCTTTTTGCGGGCGCTCGGCGCGGAAGAGTCTCGGGACGGAGAACCACTTGATCGGCCGGGGCAGGGAGTTGATTCGCTGGTTGACCATGCGCGCCAGGGTCGGTGTCATTTCGGGCCGCAAGGCCAGGTCTCTGCCGCCGCGGTCGGTCAGAGAGAAAAGCTGCTCGACGATTTCGTCGCCGCTCTTGATCTGGAACATCTTCAAGTATTCGAAAATCGGCCCGTCGTATTCCTCGAAGCCGTTGCGAAGCGACGCTTTCTTCCAGCCATCGACGATATAATTGTGGACGGCCATGTCCGGCGGATAGAAATCCCGAGTCCCTTTGACCGGAGGTATCTTCATTTCTTCTTTCTCTTCTTCTGTTTTTTTACCTTTTGTTTCTCGCGGACGTTGTTGTCGAACTTTATCTTGATATACTCTTCCATTTCCTTGTCGTTGGTAAAGTGCAGGTCGTAGTCGTATTCGCCCTCGACGTAATCGCAGTCCGAATGACGGTATTTCCTGCATATCCTGGACCTCTTCTCGTAAATCCGGCAGCGATAGTCCCTTTTCGAAAGGTGTCTGCACCTGTTCTTGACGTTGAGGTACCAGTCGCCCTTCTCGACGAAGACCGTGATGTCCTCATGGCAGAGGTACCATCGTATGTCATCGTAGTCGCCCTTGTCTTCGGGCGTCTCAATCGGCAGGGCAAAATATTTGCAGCACAATCCGGTGCACTTGAGGCATTGACTCTTTTTTACCATTTCGACAAACTCCAACATCGCAACCGTCACACTCCATCCGCCACGGGCGTTATACTATAAGGGATTGGCCGTTCGCCGTCAAGAAGGGCATTTGCGTCCGGCGATTGCGGCCTTCGGCGAGGCGCCGCTGGGAGCGAATCACACAATGCCGCCCGCATCGGTTGCACGATTATGACCGAATGCGTTATAATCGCAGGAGGCAACCTTGACGGCGGCGCGCATCGGGCATGAACGGACCCTGGACCAGGGCCGGCGGCGTCGAGCCCTCCGAGCTGGCCCCAATGGATGAGAAACTTCAAAGACTACTGAAAACCAATACGAAGGAAAGCGGCTGCCTCATACGCACGCGAAAAGGTTTCACCCTGATAGAGCTTCTGGTGGTCATCGCTATTATCGCGTTGTTGATGGCGATCTTGATGCCGGCGCTGCAGCGGATCAAGAGGCAGGCAAGAGCGCTGGCGTGTCAGTCGAGCCTGCACCAGTGGGCTATCATCTTCCAGATGTACGCCGGCCAGAACGACGGCTTTTTCTGGAGCGGGGATTTCTCACGAGATGGATGGCAGCAGTATTGCTGGACCGAGCCGCTGAAGCCTTTCTACAGCAACGACGAAAAAGTACGTCTGTGCCCTATGGCGACAAAATTTCGACAGGACGGCGCCCGGGATCCGTTCGCTGCATGGGGGCCGGCCACCCAGACCGGCAACCAGCGCGGCAGCTATGGAATGAACAACTGGCTGTGCAACCCGGCGCCGAACGTGCAATTCATACACAGCCGGGAGGCGACCAAAGACAACTGGAGAAATGCTTACGTTGACAATGCGGCCGGCATACCCGTGCTGCTGGATTGCGCGTTCGTCGAGGGTAAACCATACGCCTTTGATGTGCCGCCGGAATACGACGGCGATATATCAACCTATGGCGTCAGCGTCCTGCAAATGAAGCGATTCTGCCTCAACCGGCACAATGGATTCATAAACGGCATTTTCCTGGACTTCTCCCTCAGAAAGATCGGCCTTAAGGAATTGTGGACGTTCAAGTGGCATCGGAGCTTTGACACAAGCGGCATGTGGACCAAAGCCGGCGGCGTCCAGCCCGGCGACTGGCCCCGGTGGATGAGGCACCTCAGAGACTACTGAAAGAGAATCCCGGCGATTGCGAAAAAAAACATGGCCGGGGTCAAAAAATACGTAGTTCCCACAATAGCCAAGCTCAGACCGTCATTGGTATCCTATGCGCGGAAGGAATGTACGTATGCAGATATTGGACGAACACAGCCGGGAAATTGAGAAAATCATGGTGGATTCCGAGTGCCCAAGAGATTTTGCCTGCTACCGATCGGGCTTCGAAAACGTGTGCAAAGCCAAAGACGCGGGCCTGGATGGATTTGCGTACTGTCTGGAAGAGGCCGATGACGCACAGCGATGCCAATTCTCACTGTCCTTTGGCTATCGTTATCTCTGCAGATGTCGCCTTCGGATTTACGCAGCAAGGAATCTGGACATTTGACTCAAAGAAGGCTGGACTACGGTGGTCGCAGGAGTCGAGATAACCTCAAGCGTTCAACACGGCCAACCTTCCGACGAGAGCCCGCGGCGTATAAGCGAGAAGCTGGTCACTCCGAAGACGGTAAGCCGAGAAAACAGCGTGCTTTGCGCTTTTCCTCACGCTCTCCACGGACGTTGTCTTTTCACTTCGCCGGAGAAGACATCCTTGGCGATAAGCGCATTTTCGATGACCTGGAAATCGAACATCCCCACGCAGGCGAAATCGGCGCCGCTCTCGAAGACATACTTGAAGCTATCCCTCGGATGATACGCACCAGCGGCCAGGACCTTGAAGGCGACCCAGGGCGTATCGAGCGTTCTCATATATTCAATCGTCTCTTCCGGGGTTCGGCACCAGATGTTATCGTGCTCGGGCTGGATGTTGGCCGACCAATAACTTGTTCGGTGCAGCGTCTTGACCCAGAAATCCGGCTTCAGGCCGCCGTTGACACAGGCTTTGACTGTATCAAGCAGATGTGCCCCAAGTCCGCCCGGGATACCCTGTTCCTTAATGTATTCGAGGGCTTCGCCCAGCAATTGCACATGGTTCTTCTTGACTTCGTTGTCGCACAGGCCGCCTTGTATATAGACTGCGTGCGCGCCGCCGTCCACGGAGCGTTTGATGCCTTCCTTGATATTCGCGCCAGAAGCGCAATCGGAGATCCACTGAATCTTGCCGCCGCGTTCGTCCCAGTAGCGGTTGATGACCCTGTCGGAGACCGGATTGGTCAGGATCGTGTTGATGCCGTTCTCTTCGGCCAACTCCAGCGTCTCGAAGACTTTCTGGTCCGTATGATAGGCCTTGACCAGCGAGGAAACGTACATCAAGTCCCTGCTGTGGGCCCAGCCGCCGATCAGATTGCCGCCGCAGAATACTCTGCTGACGTTGAGATTCTTGATCTTGCCGAACGGCAACTTTGTGCCGCTCGGATTTGACGAGTTTTCACCCGTGCCGGCGCCTTTTGAGCCTTCCGACATCTTCGCCAACAGGTTCTGTTCCTCGAAGCTGCGAAGCCCCAACGTCACACCCGCTGAGGCGGCAAGGGATTTCTTCAAGAAACCGCGACGATCTACATTCCTCTTCTCTGACATGATTTCTACTCCTTCAATTTGATGCGGACTATTATGAAGGTTCTTCGTTGCTCTTCTTACGCTCTCCAGGGCCGCTGGCGATTTATCGGACCGGAGAGAACATCTTTCGCAATCAGCGCGTCCTCGATGATCTGGAAATCGAACATCCCCACGCACAGAAAATCGGCTCCATTCGCAAAAGCATGCTTGAAACCGTCTCGCGGATGAATCGCCCCGGCGGCCAGGACCTTATAGGCGATCCAGGGCTTGTCCATCGTCCGCATGAACTCGACGGTCTTGTCGGGTTCTTTGTCCCAGTAGTTGTCCGCGTTGTAGTTGTCGATCACGTCTTTTTGCTGGTCGGGCGTTCGCGTGGACCAGTATTTTGTGCTGTGGTGCGTTTTCATATAGAAATCAGCGTTCACGCCGTCTTTCTCGCAGGCCATGGGCGTACCCAGGTTGTGCCCGCCGACGCCGCCGATGATTCCGTTTTGCCTGATGAAATCGACAGCCTTTCCGATCAGGTCGGTCCTGCCGCTCCTGGCCCAGAGGTCCCCGATATTGCCGATGAGAAAGGCCCCGACGGCGCCGCCGTCAATGGCTTTCTTGATGTCCCCTGTAAGGTCGTCGGTCTGCGCCGTACATTGGGCAATCCATTGAATCTTGCCACCTCTTTCGTCCGAGTACTTCTTCAGAAGCGGGGCCGATCCCGACCCGGTGATGATCGTATTGATTCCGTTTTCTTCGGAGATATGGAGTGTCTCAATGATCTTTTCGTCTGTGAAGTAGTGCTTGAGCAAAGAAGAGACGTATGTCATGTCCCTGCTGTGGGCGAATCCCCCGATCAGATTGCCGCCGCAGATGATCCTGCTGATTTTCACCTTTCCGATGGTTCCCGCGGGCAGACCCTTGGCCGAGTCAGCGGGCATTTGTGCCGGTTTGTTCGCGGCGGCCAGCAAAGCCTTCTCTTCGAGGCTCAGAACCGAGGTCACCGCGGCCGAGCCGATGACGGTCTTTTTCAGAAATTGCCGACGATTCACGTGTTTCTTCATTATCCCATGCCCTTTCCAATACGACTCGAACGACGGAATCTCACTCCTGGGCTCCTCTCTCGGTCAGCAGGTCCGCAGTGCTTTTCTGTCCTCTTTGCCTGGCCACGGCCAGCGGGGTTTGCCCCGCCCGGTTCTGGATGTTCATATCCGCGCCTTTGCCCAGCAGCAGCTCGACCGTGTCCCGATGGCCATAAGCGGCTGCCGCATGCAGGGGTGTTCCCTGCGATTCACTCATCGCGTTGACGTCGGCCCCCTCGTCGGCAAGGAATTCAGTGACGATCATGCAGCCCCTCATGGCGGCAAAGTGCAGCGGCGTTGTTCCGTCATCCATCTGAGCATTCATATCGGCGCCTTGGGTGATCAGCAGTACCGCGATATCCTCATGCCCTTGTATGAGCGCGATGTGCAGGGGGGTTGCGCCATTGGCGGCTCTTCTTGTGACGTCGGCGCCAACCTCAATGAACGACTGGACCTGCTCGAAATCGCCCTTTGCCACGGCCCGCTCGAGCGAGTCCGTTGCTTCGGCCCGAACGGCCGGATCGATGGGTTTCGGCGGCTCAGGAGCCACTACAGTCTCAGCCGCTATCTGCTCCTTCGGTTCGGTCGGTTCCGTCGCTTGCACCGACTGGGACACGGTTTCCCCGGCCTCGGCCGTCGCTTGCCGGGCCGGCTCGGGTTCTTGTTTTTTGCACCCCAAAGCAGCCAAAATCCCGGCAAAAACTATGCACAGCAGTCTGATATGTCCCATTTTGACTCTCTCTTTCCGACTCGTCGGACAAGTTCGAGATTCACCAGTGTATCGACACCAACTTAACACAATACTATACCATACCCCCGGCTGACTTGCAATGTTCCAAGACGCTCGAAGTCAGGCGGAAAAGCCTGAATAGAAAGGCGGCGGTAATTTTGTGCTCGCCGCCGCCTTTGGGGATTCTCGGTTTTTGGCTGGTCCTTATTTTTTGGGTTTTTCGGGGATTTTGATTTGCGCCATCTCCGCTTCGGTGAACTTGCTGTCGGCAGCGGGGCCCGGTTCCCAGCACTCTTCGAGCTCGGTGGGCTTGGGCTTACCAGCGGGAAGGACGAAAACTTCCTGCCCTTTAGCGTTCTTTTCAATGCGGCCGCCCGCCCGCGTAACGGCCTGTCTGACGAGCTTCTGGCAGACCTCCACAAGCGTCGGGAAATTGTAGGGCGTATGGCTGAATTTGCCCTCGGGATTCAAGGCCGACGTGAATCTGTCGGGCAGGTCCTTGAAGCCGATAGTGGTAAAGAGAATCCCTCCTGAGCTCGATGGGTTGCAGTCGGAATCCTGGCCGCACCGCGTCGAGATGACAATCGTCTTGTCTGGATCGCGTCCGCCATAGAGCAGGCCCATCACGATGTACGCCCCGTTGATCTTGGCGTCGATATTGAACTCGCCCTTGTCGCAGGAAAACCGGCGATAGTCCGGGTTGTCCTGGTATTTTTCTTCAATGAGCTGCCAGGTCTTCTGCCAATCGTCGGGATTCTGCCTGTGCCAGGCGAGCACGTCGCGGATGCACTCGGCGTACTGGCAGTCTTGGGGAATACACGCCAGGCCCGCGCGGACGATCTTTTCCATGTCGTCCTCGAAGAATGCCTCGGCGTACATCCCGCCGACGAACTGGCCGCCGTAGAGCCCGTCGCCGTAATTCATCAGCCGGCCGAACTTCTCTCCCAGCTCAATGACCACGTTTGGCAGCCCCGGGGCGATCAGGCCCGAATAATCTGCCTCGATCTGATAGTCGATGTCGTCGGCGTGCTTATTGAACTTCGGATGCCCCGAATCGGGAGGCGCAATCCCCTGGCGCAAATTGTCCCTGCCGTTCCTGTTGGCGTGCCAAAGCGGGTAGCCGCTATTGGCAAAGTCTATCCCCGCCTGGCGAATGGGAACGTTCATGCCATAGAGTTCCAGCGTTCGCAGGAAGGTCATCTCGACGTAGATGTCATCCTGATTGAACTGGTTGATCAGCTCGGGTTTCCATACCGGCATCTTGTCTTCGGGAATGATTTGGCCTTTGTAGCGGAATTCGGTGGGTCCGCCCCAGCCTACGCCGGCCATTTGGCCGATCCAGCCCGCCTTCATCTTGTCCACGTAATCCTCGACCGTGATACGACGAACCGGTGCTACACCGGGCCCACCCGTGCGGCAGCCTGCAACGACGATCAGACCCAAGCTGGCGGCAATTGTGATCAGAATTGAACGCACGTCCGTACACATTTTTGAACCTCCACAAACTTTGCCATAAAAAGCTTCTGCAACCTAACAAGGTTGATCGGACCCCGCTCTTATAATCGGCCCATGCGGAGAAAACAAGTTTTCTCCGCACGCTCCATGCAAAATCAGGCGCGCCATTATATTTTGGACTGTGGATTTGCAAAGACCGCGGCAAGCGGCTATAATGTCCGGCGGCGCTTGGGGTATTGTTGAAAATGGAGAACGTTTGGCTGGTTCAGGGATGTTAAGAGACCGAATGCAATTCACAGTCTTGGCTGTCTGGATGGTTGTGTGGGCTTGTTCGACGAGTCCGGCCGATACGCTCCGTCTGGACAAGGACCAGGAGTGGAGGCCCGTCTCCACACAAGGCCCCGACAGATTCCTGCTGGCCGTGGCCGAAGCGAAGGAACTTGTCAATGCCGGTGAGGTCGAGGCCGCACGTGAGGTTCTTGACGCCCTCAAGCAGGACTTCCCGGAAATCGCCGGACCTGATTTCGAGATCTTCGTCAAGGCGGAGCTGTTCTACTGTGAAGGGCGGTTCGTCAAGGCGGCGCGCAGTTATGACAAGCTGCTGACCGAGCATCCCAAGAGTTCGCTTCGTCAGGCGGCGCTGGAGCGGCAATTTGCCATCGGCTCAGCGTATTTGGCGGGCAGGAAGAAAGTCGTGCTCGGGTTCATCAAGCTCAAAGGATACGCCGAGGGCGTCGCAATCATGGAGAAGATTACCGACCGGGCCGGGATCGATTCGCCCTTGGGATTGGAAGCGGCTTTGGCTGCGGCCAACAGCTGCGAAGAACGGCAGAAGTACGAGGAAGCCTACCTCAAGTGGTGGGAGATATCGCTGGAATGGCAAACGGGACAGGTCGGCAGGG
The DNA here is from genome assembly GCA_035529475.1 of Sedimentisphaerales bacterium. Classification (GTDB taxonomy): domain Bacteria; phylum Planctomycetota; class Phycisphaerae; order Sedimentisphaerales; family Anaerobacaceae. The sequence goes on from DATKWR010000725.1 coordinate 34,946, forward strand.
ATGCGCTGCACGGCATGGCCCGCTGCAAACGCGCGGCGTACAACAAAGAGCCCGAGCATAAGAGGCCTTTTTATGATGCCTCGCGTTTGAGTACGGCAAAAAGCTGTTACGAACGATTGCGGCTGCTCTATCCCAAAGACGCCGAAGAGATCGGCGTCGATGAAATATTGCGGCAAATCAACGAGCAATTGGCCCAAAAACAGCTCAGCATCGGCCAATACTATCAGGCGGTTGGAAATAGACAGGCAGCTAATCTTTATTATGATATGGTTGTGACCGACTGGCCCGACACCGAGGCGGCGCAAAGCGCTAAAGAGCTTCTTGCCGCCGGCCGGGACACGGCGAATGACGATCAGACATCCGGAGAGAAATGAAGAAAGGAATCTTCCAACAACGATCCTTTGGCTGCTGTGTGTCTTTCACGTGCGTATTCTCGTGTCTGCTCGCGTTGGGTGTGAGCCTGTGCGGATGTGCCGGGATAGGCGGCTATTCGAATGAATCGCTCTTCCCGCGAGACGTGAGCACCGTGTGCGTTAAGATGTTCGACAACCAGAGCTTCCGGCGGGGCGTCGAATATGATCTGTCGGATGCGCTGGCCAAGCGCATCGAAGCCGAGACACCCTACAAGATCGTTTCCAATCCGGATCTCGCCGATACGGTCATCAGCGGCCAAATCACATCGATAGGCGAATTGGCACTCAGCACGGACCGAGATATCGGCGCCGTCCTCGAGAAAGAAGTCGAAGTGCAGGCCGTGGTTACCTGGAAGAACCTGAAGACCGGAGAATTGCTGATCGATCACCTGCCGGTGGTCGCCTCGGCGAGCTATTCCGAATTCCAGATGCAGGACTTCAAGTACGCTTCCTCCGTTGCGGCAAACAATCTGGCACGGAAGATCGTAGAACTGATGGAAAGGAACTGGTAAAATCGTGCACCGAACCACCCAACGCCCCATAGTGAACATGATGGATAATCAAGACGAGAAGCCGAGCTCGCAGCGTCGCGGCCCGCAAAACAAGCTGGGCAAACCTCCTCTGCCCCGCTATCGACGGGGTCCGCTCAGTTACCTCATCATTGCCGTCGCGATAGTCTCCCTGATGATGATGGTGCAGCAGTGGAAGAAAGTCGATGCGATCAGTTGGTCGGAATTCACAGACTGCATCAGCAAGAACCAGATCAAAACCATTACCGTCAAAGACATGATGATAGACGGTGAGTTCAACGAGGAGGGCTTTGCCGCGCGGCGAGAACAAAACGGTGATAGCGCGTCCAGCTCTTTTACGGTCGATTACAATCCCGACTGGATAGGCGAGCAATATCTCAGGGAATTGGAGAACAAGGGCATAGAAGTGAATTTTGCCAGGCAGCGAATCTGGGTCTATCTGCTGATCCAGTGGGTTCTTCCGCTGGTGTTGCTGATCGGATTCTTCTACTTCTTCTTCGCCCGGAACCTTCGCAGCGGGGCCGGTGGAATGTTGATGTCCTTCGGCCGCAGCAGGCATCGGCTGCACGGGAAAGACAAGGCCAATGTTACCTTCTCAGACGTCGCCGGTGTGGATGAAGCAAAGGAAGAGGTTGCCGAGATCATCGAGTTCTTGAAGAACCCGAAAAAATTCCAGCGTCTGGGCGGGCGCATTCCCCGGGGCGTGCTTCTTGTGGGCCCGCCCGGCTGTGGAAAGACCCTGCTGGCCAAAGCCATCGCAGGTCAGGCGGACGTGCCTTTCTTCAGTATCTCCGGAAGCGACTTCGTGGAGATGTTCGTCGGCGTGGGGGCCTCGCGCGTGCGGGATCTGTTCAAGCAGGCCAAGGACAATTCGCCCTGCATTATTTTCCTCGACGAGGTCGATGCCATCGGGCGAAAGCGCGGTCCCGGCTTCGTCGGCGGCGGACACGACGAGCGGGAGCAAACGCTCAACGCCATCCTGGTCGAGATGGACGGCTTCGACACGAACGACCAGGTGATTGTGATCGCGGCGACAAACCGCGCCGATATCCTGGACCACGCCCTGACCCGCCCCGGACGATTCGACAGGCAAATTTTTGTGCCGCTGCCCGATTTGAAAGGCCGGGTTGAAATCCTCGGAGTGCATGCCAAGAAGGTCAAGCTGGGACCGGATTGCAATTTCGAGAGGCTTGCGCGCGGGACGCCGATGTTCAGCGGTGCCGACTTGGCCGCCATCATCAACGAAGCCGCCCTGGCCGCAACGATGGCCAACAAAGACAATATCGAAATGGCCGACCTCGAAGAGGCCAGGGACAAGGTCCGGTGGGGAAGAGCCAAGAAGAGCCGGGTCATCGACCAGAAGGAAAAGGAAATCACCGCTTATCACGAGGCCGGTCACACGCTCGTGCAGTCCTTGCTCAAGGATGCGGACCCGCTGCACAAGGTCAGCATCATTCCTCGCGGGCCGATGGGCGGGGCGACGTTTGCCCTGCCGGAAAAGGACAGGACGATATTCACCAAGAGATACTGCATGGCGCTCTTGCAGGTCTGTTTCGGCGGTCGTGTTGCGGAAGAGATCTTCTGCGACGACATCTCCAGCGGCGCCCAGTCGGACATCCTGCAGGCGACCAATATCGCAAAACAGATGGTCCTGACCTGGGGGATGAGCGAATTGCTCGGCCCGATCAACTATGCGCCGGACTTAGGCGCCAAAGAGATCGTGTACGCATTCCCGGCCGAGAGAGAATACTCGGAAAAGACCGCCGAAACCATCGACGCCGAGGTAAAGAGACTTACCGATGAGGCCTACGCAAAAGCCAAAGAATTGATAGAAGCAAACAAAGAGAGGCTCCAAAACATAGCGAAGGCCCTGCTGAAATACGAAACGCTCGACGCCGATGAGGTGCAACTGATTCTGGACGGCGGCTTCCTGGACAAACCCACCGTCGCCGACCTGCTGGCCGCCGAGCAGGCCAAGAGCGATCCATCAGGCGCCGAGTCCAAGAGTCCACAAGACAAGCCGCCTGACTGATAGTGCGTTTGCTCAGTAATCTCCGAGCTTCTATGCGGATAAGAGCTGCTGCCATGTCCAACCATACTTTGACACGTGCGGTACTATTTGCCTGCATTTCCGTATTCATCTGTGGTGCTCTGGGCCAAAGCCAGGCTGCGCCGGATGCAGCAGCCGGAAAAGGCGATGTCACTGCCGGTGTGGAGCTGGCAAGGCACGAGAATGAATTCTCCGCCGCCCGCATCGAACCTGCCCGCATGGGCGGGCAGCTGGGTATCTCAATCGTGTTCACGGGGACACACGACCTTCACTACTACGCCAGCCCCAAAACCGCCCCGGCCCCCGGACTGGAATTGAAGGTCGAAGCCGAATCCGACGCTTTCGATTTCGGCAAGGCGGTCTTTCCGAGGTGGCAGGTCATCACCGACCCGACCGGCGCCAAAGTCGAAGTGTATGCGGGCAATTTCACCGTCTTTATCCCCATTACGGTGGCCAAATCGCCGGCGCAAACCGGCGCCGCCGGCGCGGAAGTCAAGATTGCCGGCATCACCTGCACGAGCATGCTTTGCCTGCCACCCTTTGAAAAAACGCTGCAAGCAACCATCGACTGGAGCCGGCGCGATTCGTGGAAACAGATCGACCTTCAAGCCGCAACTGACACCGGCACGCCGGCGGATGTTGCCGCCGCACCGGCTTATTCGACGTGGTTTGCTCTGGCTCTGGCATTTGCCGCCGGATTGGCTCTGAACGTCATGCCGTGTGTCTGGCCCATCCTGCCCATCGTCATTATGCGAATCGTTGACAGGGCCCGAGCGGGCAGACGGCAATCGATGATGATGGGCCTGGCCTTCTGTGCCGGAATACTGCTGTTCTTCGCCTGTGTGGCCGGCGCGAATATTATTCTGCACAGCTTCTACGACAGAACCTTGAGCTGGGGCGACCACTTGCGTAATCCCGTCATTGTCACGGCGCTGGCCCTTCTGATGGTCGTCATGGCGCTTTTCATGTTCGGCGTTTTTACAGTGACGGTTCCCTCCTCAATCGCCGGCAAGTCGGGCTCGGGCAAAGGCTACGCCGGCTCGGTTGGGATGGGCTTCCTGGCCGCCATACTGAGCACGCCGTGCAGCTTCGGCATCCTGACGGTTGCCTTCGTCTGGGCGCAAGGCCAATCGCTGCCCCTGGGGACATTGGCCATCATGGTCATCGGGCTTGGCATGGCCTTGCCATACGCGATTCTCACGTCCATGCCCGACTGGCTCAATCGCCTGCCCCAGGGTGGACGCTGGACCGATTTGTTCAAGCAGGCGCTCGGTTTCCTGCTGTTGGTGATCGCCGTCAAGCTCGTCAAGGCCGTCCCCGAAGCAAACAAGATCAACCTGCTGTATTTTGCGGTCGTGCTCAGTTTCTGCGTCTGGATGTGGGGCACGTGGGTCACGTTCGGGACGAAGCTTTCTCGAAAGATTCTGGTTCGAGGCATGGCGGTCGTGCTGGCCGTTTCGGCCTTCTGGTTTTTCTTCAGGCCCGAGCTCGTGGACTGGAAGGGCTACGATCGCGTCGTGATCGAAACCGCCAAGTCCGAGAGCACGCCGGTCCTGGTCAAATTCACCGCCGGCTGGTGCACCAACTGCGAAGTCGTGGACAAGTTTGTCTATCAACGTAAGGACGTTGCCAGGCTCATCGACCGCAAGGGCGTTGTGGCTGTCAAGGGTGACACGACCGAAGCGAATCAGCCCGCAACGCTGGATTTGAAGAACGTTTACAATGAACCGGGTGTACCGGTGACCATTCTGTTCCTGCCCGGCCGGGCCGAACCGGTGCGCCTCCACAACCTCTTTTTCGGCGATGAACTAATAGAGTGGCTGGAGAAGCTGCCGGACAAGAAGTGAACAACCTGACATCGAAGGAGTCTCGCAAGATTGGCAAAGCAAGCGAAGAAGATAGAAGTCGATAAGGAACAGGCGCGCGAACGCGTCAGGAATATCTGGCCTATATTGAAAAAGGAGTATCCCCGTGCAAAAATCGCGCTGGAATTTGTCAATCCGCTGGAGCTGCTGATTGCCACGATTCTCTCGGCGCAATGCACCGATGTGCGGGTCAACATGGTGACCAAAGATTTGTTCAAGAAGTACAAATCGGCCGACGACTGGGTCGGGGCGGATTTGAAGGAAATCGAGTCGGACATTCGCAGCACGGGGTTCTTCCGCAACAAGGCCGTCAACATCAAAGGGGCGTGCAGCCGGATCGTCGAGCACTACCGCGGCAAAGTCCCCGGCACGATGGAAGAGCTTCTGACCCTTCCGGGTGTGGGGCGCAAGACCGCCAACTGCGTCCTCGGTGACGCCTTTGGAATCCCCGGAATCACCTGCGATACGCACGTGATTCGTCTGTCACGCCGGCTGGGCTTGAGCGAGAACAGTGACCCGGTAAAGTTGGAGTTCGATCTGGCCGACATAGTCCCTAAAAGGAACTGGACGGCCTTCAGTCATTTGCTGATTACTCATGGCCGAAATGTCTGCAAGGCTCGTAAGCCGGACTGCCCGAATTGCCCGATCGCGCAACACTGCCCCTCAGCCAACAATCCGGCCCTTTGGTAGAGCAACACGAGAAATCACAAGGAGAGCGTTTCGTATGATCGACATATCGGATAATCCCGTAAGAGACCTCTGGCGTATATTCAGGGTGATGGCGGAGTTCACCGAGGGCTTCGAGGAGCTTGCTCCGGTGGGGCCGGCCGTGTCTATTTTCGGCTCCGCCCGAACCAGACCGGACGACAAGTACTACAAGCTTGCCGAGCAGACTGCTGCTGAACTGGTGAAGGCTGGCTTTGGCGTTATTACCGGCGGCGGGGGCGGGATCATGGAGGCGGCCAACAAGGGCGCCGCCGAGGCGGGCGGCCAGAGCATCGGCCTGAACATCGAGCTGCCCATGGAGCAGGTCCCGAATGACTACCAGAATATGTCCCTTCATTTTCGCTATTTCTTCGTTCGCAAGGTGATGTTCCTCAAATATGCGCACGGCTTCATCGTCTTTCCCGGCGGCTACGGGACGATGGACGAATTCTTCGAGTCGCTGGTCCTGATCCAGACGCTCAAGCAGGCATCATTCCCCGTGATTCTGATGTGCCCCGAGTACTGGCAGGGCCTGATCACGTGGATCAAGGACAAGATGCTGGCCGAGCACAACTACATTGACGCCGACGATCTTGATGTCTTCACAATGGCCGACGACGTCCAGACGGCGGTCAAGATTATCCTCGACTTCAAGAAAGGCCCCGGCCGAAGCGGAATCGAGCTGCCCGGCGGAATGAAAAAAACCTGAGCACGTCTAACGTAGTGGGAAAGACGCCGATTAACACAGATTTACACTGTTTACAATTCATTTCTCTGTGTGCTCTGTGCTCTCTGTGGCTAAGAATGAAGTACACTCACTCTGTGGCTTTTTGTTATCGTGCCTTTAGATATCTCGTCGCCCGCCGATCTCGCCTTGCTCTAAGGCCATTCTCTCCTTGACCTCGCAATGGGCAATAGTCTGTCCGGCGTCCGCCTGCTGGAGCCCACGCTCAATCTTCGCCATGAACAGAAGGCGATCCATAACGTCCTCAATGGAAGCATCATCCGGCAGATTACTTACAGCCTGTAGGACTTTTTCTTTCATCGTCATAGCGATACCATGCCAGATTGGATGCCGGTAAGTCAATAATTAAAAGTCACTGCGAACGGTTTGCGCATAACCTGCACGCGGAGGCGCCTTCAACAATACCGACCCTGTCATGAATACTGCCGCGCCGCAGCGTGACAGGTTCATGCGCTGGTTCGGCGCCCTCGGCTTCATGGCAGTCTATCCTTTGGATCGATCAATGCGCTCAAATTGGTAGCGCTGCAAATCCGATTCCGTATTAATAGCCTCTGAGTGAATCGCAGCGCTCTGGTAGTATGCAAGAAGCATGAGAAGCGTCTCATACGATCTTGCGTCGCAGCGTTTGAGAGCATCAAGTAGTGATTCGCGAAAAGCGCATAAAGATGGGCGTTCAACGGGATTTGTCGAAAGACAGCTCTGTATCAAGTCTCGGAGGTCATTACCGGCTTTGAATTTAGAGAAAACGGCTTTATTTTCAGAATGAGCCCATTTCTTCCATGGAGTTTCGTGAGCCCATTTGCTTGATTTACCTGGTTTCGGTATAGGCCAGATATCAGAAGTAGCTTCGCCGATGGGGTGTTTCCCCGTAATCAACTCGTGAAGCATCACGCCACAAGCGAAGACGTCAACTGCGGATAGGTCAGCATCCTTGCGATATTGCTCAGGTGCGAGATATGGGCGGCTACCCCAAGGCACTTTTAGTTCCATATAGCCATTTGCCATGCCGAAGTCAGCAAGCTTGGCACGCCAGTGAAAAGGGTAGTCGTGCGGCTGAGCCAGCCGGGAATCAAGGTTCTGTAGAAGCACATTTTCAGGTTTCAAGTCTTGGTGTGCTAACAGACCTCGTTGTCGAGCAAACTCCAGACCGCAGATAACCTGGACAAGCAAGGCAAGCGCCTCAGGATATCCCGTGTTGGGAACTGATCTGTCGATGTACTGCCGCATGGTGCACTCGCAATAGGGCATGACAACATACGGCCAGCCGTGGACAACCTCCGTGTAGAATGGTGCAACAATAAACGGGGAATGTCGATAGGAAACCCAATGCCTGATCTCGTGCACGAATTTTGCAATAGCATCGCCATAGGAGATACTCCTGACGCGAGATGGATCCGTAGTCTTGACTGCGATTCGATTTGGCATGGAGTTAGGAGGAAGGCGGAAG